>NZ_JBLWMN010000008.1:0-133769 GCF_048380895.1 Halorubrum rarum
AGGCTTGGATTGGAGCAGCGCGGAATATCCAGCCGTGCCATCGGACGGTGGACTCTAAAGGGGAGTGTCGGATTCATCCCCGCGCTAAAGCGCGAGGCTTTCTCCTTGATTCTCCGTAACACCCGCGATGGCGGGTGCGGTGGATCGACCGATCGCTGCGTCTCGTCGGAGCGCGACGAGCGAACGGACGAGTCGATGCCCGTCAGTCGTCGGCCGGTGTGGTCGGTCGGTTCGTGTTCGTCGGCGGCGGCGGGCTGGCCAGCTTGTACATCGCGTACACAACCCACACGAGCAGCCCGAGCGCGATGAGATACGCGCGAAGCTCCGGCGCGACGATCGGCGTCGCGACGATCGCTCCCTCCTCCTCGATGGGGACGTGCGGTGATCCCGCGAGTTCGTTGATCAGGCCCATGACGACGATCCCGAGCGCGATCAGGCCACCACCGAGAGCCATTGCGATCCCGTCAGCCGTGTCCATCGTAGTGTTCATCCGTTGTCACCCCATTAGATACCGCAGCCACTGATTGTTCTCCACGATCTCGGTACTCTCGAGCCGTGCGTCGATACCGAACACGCGGCCGGCTCCGAACACGATAAGCGTCAGGAACAACAGGAGTCCAAAGAGGTCACCGTTGACGAACCCGTTCCCCCAATCGGCGTTCCCGAAGTAGAAAAAGAACATGAGGAATGCGCCGTTGGCGGCTGCTAACCGAGTCAGACAGCCGACCAGTAGCCCCAGTCCGATCGCGAACTGTCCCCACGGAATCAGCAGGTTCGGCAGCCAGACGGCGTTGGCGGCGAACCACGCCGTGACCGGGTGGATGATCGTCCCCTCAGTGGCGAACATCATCCACCCATGTGCGTCGTAGAACACCCCGTATTCCATGATCTTTCCGAGCCCGGCCGCCATGAACCACCATCCCATGGTCAGCCGCAGGAACAGCATCCAGTAGCTGGTCCATGGCCCGTCGAGATCGAACGATACCGTCCGCCCGAACAGTCTCGTCCGTACGTTTTGTATGTCGTGTGTCATCGTTTTTCTCACCCCGATCGCTCCGTGGGCCGGCGTCACCTCCGATCGATCCTGCGAGGCATCCGCATCGCCTCCATGGTGGTGACTCCCACGTCTGAACGGACTCGCCACTGCCACGTGTCAGTTGACCTCAACATTATAGGGATATATATACACGCTACGGGACGCCCTCTCGAGCACGCGAACTGACCCTCGCGGTCGCGCTCACCTCCCCTTTTAAGCCGCCGGGCCGGGCAGATGGAGTAACGCATGTTCGACGAGATCCTCGAGAAGTTCGAGGGATCCCCCAGCCAGCAGGCGGTCATCCGGCTCCTCCTGGAGCGCGGCTTCTCCGTCAACGACTCCGGCCGGGTCGTCTCCGGCGGGATCGAGATCCCGTACACCGGTATCGCGCGCGAGCTCGACGTCGACCGGCGGGTCGTCGACTCGACGACCGACGCGATCTTGGCCGATCCCGATCTCCGACGCATCTTCGCCAACATCTCGTCGGTCCCGAGCCTGATGGACCTGGCTCCCGTCCTCGATCTCACCGTCCTCACCATCGAGGTCGACGCTGCCGACGAGGCGGGGATCATCGCGGAGGTGACGGGGATCCTCGCCGACCACGAGATCCCGATACGACAGGTGTTGAGCGACGACCCGGAGTTCACCGACGACCCGAAACTGTACGTGATCACCGACGCCGAACTCCCCGGCGAGCTCCTCGTCGAGATCCGCGAACTCGACTACGTCCGTCGCGTCGGCTTTTAAACGACCGTCGACGGCGTTCGGGCCGGACGTCAACGGCGCAGACGACGCTCCCGGCTCCCGCTTCGACCGCCGTTGACGTCCCTCCTCCCGCCGCGACCGCCGTTCACGTCCCTCCTCCCGTCGCGACCGCCGTTCACGTCCCGTCCACCGATCGCCTCCGGGGGAGACGAACACGAGCGACGACTCGATCTCGAGGGTTCCCGATCGTTTCACTTTCACTCGGGTGTAAACGAGGCTTTATACCCGAAGCCGAACAAGCCGTGTGTACATGCCAGAAGACGAACTCGAGGACCTTCCGGGCGTCGGCCCCGCGACGGCGGACAAACTCGTTGATACCGGTTTCGAGAGCTACCAGTCGATCGCCGTGGCGAGCCCCGGCGAGCTGTCGAACACGGCCGACATCGGCGAGTCCTCGGCCAGCGACATCATCAACGCCGCGCGCAAGGCCGCCGACGTCGGCGGTTTCGAGACGGGCGCGACCGTGCTCGAACGCCGACAGGAGATCGGCAAGCTCTCCTGGCAGATCGACGAGGTCGACGATCTGCTGGGCGGCGGGATCGAAACCCAGTCGATCACGGAAGTGTACGGTGAGTTCGGATCCGGGAAGTCGCAGGTCACACACCAGATGGCCGTCAACGTCCAGCTCAGCGAGGAGCACGGCGGACTCGACGGGGGCTGTATCTTCGTCGACTCCGAGGACACGTTCCGTCCCGAGCGGATCGACGACATGGTTCGCGGGCTCGACGACGGGATCCTCGCCGACGAGATGGAGCGCCGCGAGATCGAGGGAACGCCGGACGACGAAGAGGCCATGGACGAGCTCATCGCCGCGTTCCTCGACCAGATCCACGTCGCGAAGGCGTTCAACTCCAACCACCAGATCCTCCTCGCCGAGAAGGCCAAGGAGCTCGCGGGCGAACACGAGGAGGGCGAGTGGCCCATCCGGATCGTCTGTGTGGACTCGCTGACCGCGCACTTCCGCGCGGAGTACGTGGGTCGCGGTGAGCTCGCGGACCGCCAACAGAAGCTTAACAAACACCTCCACGACCTGATGCGGATCGGCGATCTGTACAACACCGCCATTCTCGTCACCAACCAGGTCGCCTCCAACCCCGACTCCTACTTCGGCGACCCGACGCAGGCGATCGGGGGCAACATCCTCGGGCACGCCTCCACGTTCCGGATGTACCTCCGGAAGTCGAAGGGTAACAAGCGGATCGTCAAGCTCGTCGACGCGCCGAACCTCGCCGACGGTGAGGCGATCATGCGGGTCGAGGGTGCCGGGTTGAAACCGGAGTAACGAACTCGCCACGTTCCCGCCCCCGATCCGAACGTGGACACACCGATCGGAGACGTCGGTGTCCGATCGTCGAATTCCCGTTTCGTTCCGTCTTTCTCCCGAAAAACGCCGTTTCCAGCGCTCGGACCGCGGAACGCGTCGCGGTCGACTCGCGGTCGGACTCCCTTTCGACCTCTCCGGCAAGATTTGTCGCGCGAGCGGACGTTCTCCCCTCTGTTGTCAGACCAGATACACGACATGCGTTGGATATATTCGCAATTCTTACCGTAGAACTCCGCATCATATTACCTTATACACCATCCATCCGTCCTTATATTCCACAGTTGCAGAATTATATTGCTCTTTTTTGAGAAACCTCAACTACAACGTTTATATACATCCGTTCCCCGGTGTCGAAACGTGATTCAGAACATGAACACGAACGAATTGCGTTCCACGAAAGACATGCGTCCATTTGAGGTGAGTACGTCGTGACGGCCGGCGTCCTCGCGACCGTCGATCCGACCGTGATCGCGGAGGGTGTAAACCTGATGTGGGTCGCGCTGGTCTGTTTCCTCATCTTCTTCATGCACGCGGGCTTCGCGATGCTCGAGGCAGGACAGGTCCGTGCGAAGAACGTCGCGAACCAGCTCACGAAGAACCTGCTCACCTGGAGCGTGGGTATTCTGGCGTACTTCTTCCTCGGCTTCGCCATCGAGGGGGTCATCGGGTCGCTCACGGGCGGCGGCGGTTTCTCCGCCGGCGCGTTCACTGACGTCATGACCGCGGCCGACGGCGACTGGATCAACAGCTGGCTGTTCGGTGCGGTCTTCGCGATGACGGCCGCGACCATCGTCTCCGGTGCGGTCGCCGGACGCGCGAAGCTCCGCGCGTACGTGGGATACACGATCGCGCTGTCGGCGGTCATCTACCCCGTCGTCGTCGGCTTCACGTGGGGCGGCGGGATCCTCGCCGGACTCGGGTTCACCGACTTCGCGGGCGGCATGATCGTCCACGGCATGGGCGGCATCGCCGGACTCACGGCGGCGTACGTGATCGGTCCGCGTATGGACCGCTACGCCGAGGACGGCACCACGAACGTCATCCCCGGCCACTCGATGACGTTCGCGGTGCTCGGGACGCTCGTTCTGGCGTTCGGCTGGTACGGGTTCAACGTCGGGACGACCGCGACGGTGTTCGCTGTCGACGGCGGCGAGCTCGCTCTCGGCGGGTACGCCGTCGTCGGCCGCGTCGCGCTCGCGACGACGCTCGGTATGGCCGCTGGCGCGGTCGGTGCGGCGATCGGCTCGCTGTACCTCACCAAGAAGGTCGACACGCTGTACGTCGCCAACGGCCTCCTCGCGGGCCTCGTCGGCGTTACCGGCATCGCCGACCTCGTCACCTGGTGGGGAGCCATTCTGGTTGCGCTGTTGGCCGGGCTCCAGCTCCCGCTCGTCTTCGAGTTCGTCTCCGATCGCATGAAGATCGATGACGTCTGTGCGGTGTTCCCCGTTCACGGCTCCGCAGGCGTGCTGGGCGTGCTCGCGCTGCCGTTCGTCCACGTCGACGGCTTCTCGGCGAGCCTGCTCGTCTCGCAGGTCATCGGCGTCGCCGTCATCACCGTTTGGACGGTGCTCGCGACCGCGGCGGTGTTCGGTGCGTTCAAGGCGCTCGGTCAGGCCCGCGTCACCCCCGAACACGAGCGTGACGGCCTCGACGTCAGCGAACACGGCGTCGAGACGTACCCCGAGTTCGGTAAACCGACCGTCGCCACCGACGGCGGTGCCTCGGTGGTCGACACTACCGACGGTTCCCCCCGCGCCGACGGCGGTGAGGAGGCGGGCACGGAGATCAAGATGGTCACCGCCATCGTCCGTCCCGACAAGCTCGGCGACATCAAGACGTCTCTCGCGGAGATCGGCGCACCGTCGCTCACGGTGACGAACGTCTCCGGCCGCGGCTCCCAACCCGCCAAGACGGGACAGTGGCGCGGCGAGGAGTTCACGGTCGATCTCCACCAGAAGGTGAAGATCGACATCGTCGTCGCCGATATCCCGGCCGACGAGGTCGCAGAGGCGATCCGCGGCGCGGCCGCGACCGGCGAGCCCGGCGACGGCAAGGTGTTCATCCTTCCCGTCGAGGACGCACTGCAGGTTCGTACCGGGGAGACCGGCCCGGAAGCGGTGTAACGCGACGCGACGACACGGCTTCGGAACGGTCTTTTTCGCCGCAACCGGTGCACCGCGATCGAGCGACATCGACGGCTCGATAGCCGACCCGGTAACTACTTTCATCGCCGGGGTCCAACGCTCGATCATGAACCACGAGCGTTCCCGAGCGCTGTACGACCGCGCGCTGTCGGTGATGCCGGGCGGCGTCAACTCCTCGGTCCGGGCGACGATGCCGCACCCCTTCTTCATCCAGCGCGGCGACGGCGGCCACGTCGTCGACGCCGACGGCAACCGGTACGTCGACTGGGTGATGGGGTACGGACCTCTACTGTACGGCCACGACGTCCCCGAACCCGTCGAGTCGGCGATCCAGTCGCACGCCGCCGCCGGCCCGATGTACGGTGCCCCGACGGAGGTTGAGGTCGAACACGCGGAGTTCGTCGCCCGCCACGTCCCGAGCGTCGAGTCGATCCGGTTCGTGAACTCGGGGACGGAGGCGACGGTGTCGGCCGTCCGGCTCGCTCGCGGCGACACCGGTCGCGACAAAGTGGTCATCATGCAGGGCGGCTACCACGGCGCACAGGAGTCGACGCTCGTCGGGGGATCGGCCGAGAACCCGCACCCCTCGACCGCGGGGATTCCGGACTCGTTCGCGGAGCACACGCTGCCGATCCCGTTCAACGATCCCGAGGCGGCCACGGCCGTCTTCGAGGAGCACGGCGACGACATCGCCGCCGTCCTCGTCGAACCGATCCTCGCGAACATGGGGATCGTGATGCCCATCGACGGCTACCACGAGACGCTTCGGGACCTGTGTGACGACCACGGCTCCCTCCTCGTGTTCGACGAGGTGATCACCGGGTTCCGCGTCGGTGGGCTCGGCTGTGCACAGTCGAAGTTCGGCGTCACCCCCGATCTCACCACGTTCGGCAAGATACTCGGGGGCGGGTTCCCGGTCGGTGCGATCGGCGGGCGAGCCGACATCATCGAGGGGTTCACGCCCTCCGGCGACGTGTTCCAGTCGGGCACGTTCTCCGGGCACCCCGTCACGATGGCCGCGGGCAAGGCGTATCTGGAGTACGCCGCCGAAAACGACGTGTACGAGCACGTCAACCGTCTGGGGCGGATGCTCCGCGAGGGTATCTCGGAGATCTGCGCGGAGCGCGCGCCGGAGTACACCGTCGTCGGCACCGACTCGATGTTCAAGACGGTGTTCACGCGGGACGTGCCGGACGACGTCGACGCCTGCTGTGTGGGCGGCTGCCGACAGAACCCCGACTGCGCCCGGTACGACCTGTGTCCGAAGACCGGTGCCGACGTCGCCAGCGCCGAGACCGACCGCTGGGAGCGCGTGTTCTGGCAGGAGATGAAAGACCGTGGCGTGTTCCTCACCGCCAACCAGTTCGAGTGCCAGTTCACCTCCTACGCGCACACCGAAGCGGACGTCGAGGAGACGCTGGCGGCGTATCGGGACGTCCTGTAACGCGTTCCCTGTTTGCGAGCACTGCTCCCGGGGAGGACCTCACTGCGGCTGGATCCACCCGAGCGTCTCACCGATCTCGAACTCGTCGTCCTCGCCGACAATGATCTCGTCGAGCGTGCCATCTATCGGCGCGAGGATATCGATGCTCACCTTTTCAACCTGTATCTCACAGACGGTGGCACCGCTCTCGACGGATCGCCCCTCTCGAGTGAACCAGTCAACGACGATTCCCGCGGTCTCGTCGATGTCGTCCTCCCAATCGCCGGCTGCGCGGATCGCGACTCGCATTCCGGATCCGCCATCAGTGACAACTCGTTGATCGGTCATTAGGATTCGAGTACCTCACGGACACGTTCCTCGACAGCAGTCGCATCGGGAATGACTTCGTTTTCCATCGATCGGGCATACGGGATCGGCACGTCCGGAACAGCGACACGCTCAACGGCCTCTAACGCATCGAGATCCCGATCGGCGACGCTTGCCACGATCTCACCAGTGACGCCGAAGGAGCGATAGTCCTCGTCGACGACGACGAGTCGCCCCGTCTTGCGGACCGATTCCACGATCGTCTCGACATCGAGTGGAACGAGCGTCCGGAGGTCAATGACCTCCACGTCGACACCTTCTTTCGCCAGTGATTCCGCAGCGGTGAGCGCCCGGTGAACGTGCAATCCAAGGGTGACGGCAGTGGCGTCTGACCCCTCCCGCTTGACGTCCGCGGATCCGAAGGGGATCGTGTAGTCCGTCTCGGGGACCGGCGTTTTCGGGCCGTCGGGGGCCGGCATCCAGCCGATTCCCATCAACCGTTTGTGGAAGAGGTACATCACCGGGTCATCATCGCGGATGGCGTTGTGCATCAGCCCCTTCGCGTCATACGCGGTCGAGGGGACCACGATCTTCAGTCCGGGAAGGTGAGCGAAGGTACCGTACAACGTCTGCGAGTGCTGGGCAGCGTCGTTATACGTCCCACCGACGGCTGCCGTGAGAACGAGCGGGACGTTCACGTTCCCGCCGCTCATGTACGTGTTCTTCGCAAGTTGGTTGTAGATCTGATCCATCGCGACGCCGAAGAAGTCGACGAACATCAGCTCCGCGATGGGGCGCATTCCCTCCTGTGCGGCACCGACGGCGGCCCCGAGATAGGCAGTCTCGCTGATCGGAACGTCCATTATCCGGTCGCGCCCGAACTCCTCGAGCAGCCCTTGGGTACTATCGAAGATCCCGCCGTAATCGGCGACGTCCTCGCCCATGTAGAACACCTCCTCGTTCGATCGCATCTCGTCGGCGATCGACTCGACCATCGCTCGACTCATCGTCAACTCGCGGTCGATCACGGTGGAGGCGTCACTCATCGGTGGTCACCTCCGCGAGCTCGAAGTCGGGTTCCTCCGTTGTCACGCCTGACGGTGCGGTGACGAAGACGTCGTCGTAGGCGTCTTCCGGGTCGGGTTTCGGCTGTTCTTTTGCCCACTCGATCGCCGCTTCGACACGCTCTTCAGCGTTCTCGCGAACCGCAGCGAGTTCGTCGTCGTCGACACCGTGATCACGCAACCGCGCCGCGAGCCGCTCGATCGAGTCGCGCGCGAGCGCCGCCTCCTCATCGTCTTCAGGCCGGTACGTCTGTGGATCGCCCATGAAGTGACCCATCCGGCGGTGGACCTGTACCTCGAGTAGCGTTGGTCCGTTCCGATCGCGCGCTCGGCCGATCGCCTCCTCGGCAGCCTCGTACACGGCGACAGCGTCGTCTTGGTCGACCCGCATACCAGTCATGTCGAATCCAGCAGCGCGATCCGAGCCGTCTTCGACGTCTGTGACCCGCTCTTTGGGCATACTGATCGCCCAGTCGTTGTCCTCCACAACGAACACTACTGGCAGGTCATGGACGCTCGCGAAGTTCAGCGATTCGAGGAACGCACCCTGATCGATCGCGCCCTCCCCGAGGAATGCGACTGCGACCGTATCCTCGTTGCGCTTTTGTGCCGCTAAGGCGGCACCGGCAGCTGGTGGGCACCCCTCCGCGATGATCCCACTACACGCGAATTTCACATCGGGATCGAAGAGATGCATGTGTCCGCCTTTCCCCTTGCAAAGGCCGGTCTTCCGACCAAATATCTCGGCGGTCATTCGCTTCAGATCGACCCCTTTCGCGATAGCGACGTGGTGTGGCCGGTGGGGTGCCGTCACGGTGTCTTCCGGCCGGAGATGGTGACAGACGCCAACGGCAGCCGCCTCTTGGCCTGCTGCGAGGTGGAGTTCTCCGGGGATCGGCCCTGCAGAGATATCGAACGCCGGCTGTTTTCCCTCCAGATACTCCTCTTGGAGGCGCTCCTCGTAATAGCGAGCCGTTACCATATCGGCGTATAGCTCTCTCATCTTGTCAGGAGATACCATGACACTGTGTCGTTCATGGTTAATGGTATTAGTTCATTCGGGGAGACACCGATAGTTTGCATTCAGTACGCCCCGAAAACCTCTCCTCAACGGGCTGTATCGGCCGAGTCTCTATACGGATATTCGAGTATGTCTGCAGCAAAGACGCCGGGTGCTTCTCAGTTGATGTGAGTCGAGCGACTGTCACGCAACAATATTGATTAATTCGCCTCGAGAAAATCCGGCTCTCACCGACCGTCGACAGCGTTACCGACCTTGCAACTCGAACGCTACGTGAAGGGTCGTTTTGTAGCGATCGATCTGGCCGTTCTCTACGTTTGCGGTTTGTGAGATGATCTCGATGCCTTTGATCCCCTCGATCGTTTTATCGGCATCGTCAAGTGCGTTTTGAGCGGCATCTTCCCACGAGTCCGTCGAGTTACCGATCAGTTCGATCGTTTTAACAGTATTTCCCATGGTCGATGATTATATACAACCTGCCGGGATATAGGAGTTGGGTCGGAACGGCGAGTCATCCGCTCTGTGCTGATGATCGTGTCTCTTCTTGACGCCGCCGCTGCAAGATACGCGCGCCGTATTCAGCACGACCTCGCAAACCAATCCTCGGCTAGATATCACAGCGACTCACGGAGAGTGCCTGACTCTCAAAGCCGAGCAGTAGTGGCCGTCGTCGCTCCGGAGGCGATTCTCCCTGATGTTCAACACGTACGCTACATGCGAGAATATTGGGAAGGTCGGTTCTCGGACCGAGTCCGAGAACAGGCGTCACGTCAACCGCTCGAACAGCGGTTGTTAGATGACGCGGTTCTGCAGGTAGTCGAGGTGTTTCGCGTTGTAGACGATCCTGACTTCCTCTGCGTCGGGGCTACCGATACAGGTCAGACGGACGTTTTTCTCCTCGACCTCCTCGTCGGAGAGGATCTGCTGCATGTCCATCTCGATCTCACCCTCCTTCACGATGGCGGCACAGTTCGCACACGCGCCAGCGCGACAGGAGAACGGCCAATCGAATCCCTGCGCCTCCGCGGCTTCAAGGATGTATTCGCCCTGATTCACCTCGAGCGACCCGTAGTCCTCGTCGTCGAGACCGGCGTCGGCGGCCTCCGCGAAGAGGTCTTCGTCGTCGAGCGACCAACCGTTGTCGTCGAGCACTTCGTAGTTGAGGTATTCTACCGTGGGCATCACCCGGGATTTCATCGCCCACCTCATTAGGCTTTGCTGTTCCTCTCGCGGCGCAGGAATCGACCGTCTCTTGTCGCTCGGGCCCGCTCTCGGCGAACACCGATTGTATTCACCGCGTCTCCCGAACCGACGTCGTTGCTTCTCGTGGACGAACGACAGCAGAAAACGTAAAGACCGAACGACTCTCAACACTATCCAATGGGGGAGTCAGTCGTCGCAGATTTCGTCGGCCGGATACACACGCCCGATATCGGAGCCGACGAACCGGTGTCCGGTCGCGTGCTGTTGAGCCAGCGACGCCTGGTTCTCGCGACGACGGACACGAAAACGACGATGCCGCTCGCCAGCGTGTTCGACGTCGCAGTCGGGACCGTCCCCAGCGACCTCCGATCGTTTTTCAGCGACACCGTCACCATCGCGTACAGCGCGGGGAACGCTCGCCGGACGGCGGTCATCGAGGGTGAACCCGACGACATGGACCGGTTCACGCGGGTGTTGTTCAAAGCGATCCTCCGAAACGTCACCGTCACGGTCAGACATCCCGCGAAGGTCGGCGGTCACGTCACGGACGCGTCCGACCGAACCGCGTCCCTGAAGCTCTCTCCGGGAGCGATCGGGTTCATCGACTGTCCGGACCCGTTCACCGTCGACCTCTCGACGGTGGTCGACTACGAGCGCACCGACCGAACGCTCGGCGGGAAGACGCGTCCCGCGCTCGTGTTCGAGCACGTTCCCGAGACGCGCACCGTCACGTCGATCGCGACGGTGCCGAACGAACGGGCACTGAACGTCCTCGGTCGGTACATCAAACTGGAGTACAGCGAGGTGTTAACGGAGGTCGAGGAGCTCGACCCGACCGAGGAGGAGCTCGAGATCCTCGTCTCCATCTACTCGGCGGGCGGCGAGGCGAGCATCGCCGACATCGTCACCGGCGACGCCACTCGAACGTCGATGGTCCTCGACTCGCTCCGCGAGGACGGGCTCGTCGTCGACGGCGAGCGAGGCACCGCGCTCACGCGGAAAGGGCAGATGGTGATCAACTCCTACATGGAGTCGATCAACGTCTGATCCGGACGGCACCTCGTCGTCGACTCCGGTCGCCGTCATCGACGCCGGCCGCCGCCATCGACTCCGGTCGCATCATCGATCGGCCCCTCGCCGTCATCGACGCCGGCCCGTCACAGTCAGGTGCGATACCTGCCCCGGTGCCCGCCGCTTATGTACTCGGACGCGAACGGTGTGACATGAACGAGGAGTCACGCGCGGACCGTCGGTCCCCGGTCGGCGAACCGGTCGTTCGGGCGGATCCGGAGATAACCGGCGAGCGGGCCGCCGAGGCGGTCGGGTTCGATCCGAACGACCCCGACAGCGTGGCGGAGGCGGCCGAGACCGTCGGTCGGTTCGCGACCGGCGACGTCGCGGGCGACGACCACGTGCTCATGCTTCGCGGGGCCGCGGCGTGTGCGGCGCTCGTGCGCGGCACGGGCTCGTACAAGGCGGCCGCCGAACGAGCCGGCGACGGCGTCTCGGTCGCGTTCATCCGGAAGTGGGCGCGGGTTCACGACCTCCCGCAGGCGATCCGTCGTCACGTCGCTCGCGGTCACATCGCGCCGAGCGCGGCGAAACACGTCGCTCGCGTCGGCGGCGAGGACCGCTACCTCCTCGCGTGGGCGGTGCTCGACGCGGACCTCACGGTTCGGGAAGTCAGGTCGATCGCCTCGACGGTCAACGACGGCACCGACGCCGAGCGCGCGCTCCGCACGGCGGGCGTCGACGTCGGCGAGCTCACGCTGCGGCTCCCGACGGACGCGTACGTCGAACTCCGGCGACGCGCCGCCATGCGCAACGTCGAGCCCGGCGTGATCGTCGGCGAGGCGCTGTCCGACTACTTCGCGGACGACGACTCCGTCGACGGCCCCCGCGGCCGATAACCCCGCGACGGTCGCGGTCGTCGATCGCTCGCCGTTTCTAAACGTTTATCAGTCGCGTAGCGTAAGGAGACACTGCGGGCCGGTAGCTCAGTTAGGGAGAGCGTCCGGCTTTTAACCGGACGGTCGGGGGTTCGAATCCCTCCCGGCCCGTACACCGAAGTGGTGAGCGATGCGATCCGTCGACTGCGTCGACAGGAGGGATTCGAATCAGGGAACGGAGCGAAGCGGAGTGACCGTGGTTCGAATCCCTCCCGGCCCGTACACCGAAGTGGTGAGCGATGCGATTCGTCGACTGCGTCGAGCGACGGGTTCACTCCACCGAGACGAGCAGCGCGTCGACCGCCTCCGCGAACGTCTCCGGTTCGGTCGAGAGCGCCTCGGCCTCGTCACCGTCGACGACCTCGCCGATGACGTCGGCGGCGTCGAGCACGTCGGGAAGGGCCCGGTCGAACACCGCGATGATCGGCTCCGTGGGATAGGCCCCACCGGAGAGCATCACGTCGGTCCCGTCGTGCCAGACGGCGAGCCGCGCCTCGACTTCGACGACGTCGTCGATCGGGCCCGTCGACCCGTCCGGCAGCGTCGTCTCGCCCTCGATGGGGAACGCCGCCGTAAACCGATAGGCCGTCGCGGCGTGTCCGCCCGCGACGTCGACCGTGTCGGTGTCGACGCGCTCGACGTCCTCCAGTCCGCTCGCGGCGAGCTGATCGCGGAACGCCGCCTCCGCGGCGGGTCGGACCTCCTCCATCAGTCGATCGCGTCCGATCCCGCCGGGCAGCCCGTCGAGCGCCGGCCGGAGATCGATCCGGGACGCGAAGAAAATAACGGGCGAGCCGTCCGCGTCGAACGCCTCCGCGACCGCCTCCGCGAGGTCGACGTACTCGTACACTGTCGTCCGCTCGAGCGCGCGGATCGTGACCGGGCCGACCGGCTCCTCGAAGACGACGCCGTCGGACTCGTCGACGAGCCGCCAGCCGTCGTCGATCCGGTCGTCCGTGACGAGCGGCTCCGGCACGTCGCCGTCCCGCGTTCCGAGACAGCCGGCGGTGGCGACGACGCTCGCCGCCGCGCCCGCCGTCAACAGTCGTCGTCGCGTGAGGCCCGAGGTCTGTCGGCCGGATCCGTCAGTCATGCCCCATCGAATGTCGTCCCCTCGTAAATCGCTATCGACGATCCCGCTCCGCGACCGAATCGCCGCTCCGTGCCCCGCTCGGAGCGTTCGGGGCCGCCGAATACCCGGAACGCGGTGGACTCGGATCACGGCGAGTTCGGGACACGGAGGGCTTATATAACCACTAGGTGGAACAACCCAGTAATGACTAGATCCGAGGCGCGGGCGGAGTCCGACGGACCGGTGACCGAGTCGCACGGACGGGCGGGTTCGATCGATCGGCGCTCGCGCCGGTCGTTCCTCGCGGCGGCGGGCGCGACCGGCGCGGTCGTGCTCGCGGGGTGTTCCGCGGAGCCGACCGAGGACGACGAGGGAAGCGACGACGGAGGGACGGAGACGTCGGACGGGGCCGGAACGGACGACGGCGAGGAGACGACGGACGACGGCGAGCCCCGCACGCTCACCGTCGCGACGTACGACTCCTTCGTCGACGCCCCGTCGTCGAGCCCGGGACCGTGGCTCCAGGAGGCGTTCGAGGAGCGGTTCGACGCGGAACTGGCGTGGGCGACACCCTCGAACGGGCTGAACCACTACGTCGAGCGCCGAGCGTCGGGCGTCGACGTCGACGCCGACCTGTTCGTCGGGATCAACACGGACGACCTCGTCCGGATCGACGGCGCGCTCGACGACCCGCTGTTCGCGACCGGCGCGCTCGACGACGTCGAGGGAGTCGACGACGTGCGCGAGGGGCTGTGGTTCGATCCGCGCGAACGCGCCGTACCGTACGCGACGAACTACGTCAGCCTCGTGTACGACGGTACCGCGACGGAGGCTCCGGAGACGTTCGAGGGGCTGCTCGACGAGGACCACCGCGGCGGGCTCATCGCGCAGAACCCGGACGGCTCGACGACCGGGCGGGCGTTCCTGCTTCACACGATCCACCGGTTCGGCGCGGACGGCGTGGCGGGAACCGCCGGTGAGGACACCGAGTACGACTATCTCGACTTCTGGGCCGACCTCCAGGACAACGACGTGCGCGTGCTCGGCTCGTGGAACGACGCGTACACCGCGTGGTCCGGCGGGGAAGCGCCGATGGTCGTCTCCTACTCCACCGACCAGGTGTTCGCCGACATGGACGGTGCGGACCTGGCGGAACACCAGATCCGATTTTTAAACGATCAAGCGTACGCGAACCCCGAGGGCGCGGCCGTCTTCGCGGACGCCGACCACCCGGATCTGGCCCGCGAGTTCGTCGAGTTCCTGCTCACACCGGAGGTGCAAGGCGAGATCGCGCGGCGCAACGTCCAGTTCCCCGCGACCGACACTGCCGACCTCGACGCCGACTACGCGGCGCTGGCCCAGGAGCCGGCGGATCCGGTCACGTTCACGTACGAGGAGCTGCAAGGATCGGTCGATGACTGGATCGAGGCCTGGGTACAGCAGTTCGCGAGCAACTGAGGGCGTCCCGTGACCGACGCGAGCGGGCGGGCGATTCGTGAGGGGGTCGAACGCCGGGCACTGGCCGTGCTCGCGGTCGCGACGGCGGCGCTGCTTCTCGTCGTCTTTTATTACCCGGTCGGCACCGTCTTCGTCGAGTCGGTCGTCGTCGACGGCGTCGTCACCCTCGGCGTGTTCGCGGAGCTCCTCCGCGACCCCTTCTACTTCGGGGAGTTCGCGCGGCTGTTCGCCGGGGAGAACCCGCTGTCGGTCGGTCGAGATCTCCTCGGGTCGGACCGTCGGCTGGGGATCGTCGGCTTCACCGCGTATCAGGCGGCACTGTCGACGGTCGCCAGCGTCGCGCTCGGCGTCCCCGCGGCCTACCTGCTCGTGCGCTTCGAGTTCCGCGGGCGTCGGACGCTGCGGTCGCTGACGATCCTCCCGTTCGTCCTCCCGTCGATCATGGTCGCGGTCGGGTTCGTCGCCACGTTCGGGCGCAGCGGAACGCTCAACACCGCGTTGGCCGCCGTCGGACTCGGTCCCGTCGAACTGCTGTTCACGCTGGAGGCGATCGTGATCGCACACGCGTTTTATAACGCCCCGCTGGTGGCGCGGGTGACGACCGCGGCGTGGGAGTCCGTCGACGCCCGCACGGTAGAAACCGCCCGGAGCCTCGGAGCGAGTCCGTTCCGGGCGTTTCGTGACGTGGTCGCCCCGCAGATCTACCCCGCGGTGTTGATGGGCGCGGCGCTCACGTTCGTGTTCACGTTCGGGACGTTCCCCATCGTGCTCGCGCTCGGGGGGTTCCAGCTCGCGACCGTCGAGGTGTTCGTCTACCGGCTCGTTCGCCAGTTGCACTACGCGGAGGCGGCCGCGCTGGCGGTCGTCGAGCTCGTGATCTCGCTTTCGATCCTCCTCGCGTACCTCCGGTACGAGGCGCGACACGCCGTTCGCTCGCGAGGCGCTCGAACGCTCCCGCGTCGACCGCTCCTCCCGCCGGCACCGACGCTCCGCGAGGTCCTCCCGCGCGTCGGACTGTCGGCGTACGTCCTCGTCGCCGCGGTCGTGTTCGTCTCGCCGATCCTCTCGATGGTCCTCGCGAGCGTGACCGGCGGGGACGGAGCGCTCACGCTGGACCACTACCGGTTCCTCGTCGATCGCCAGCGAACGGGCGCGGCGTTTCAGGTGCGGCCGTGGCCCGCGATCCGGAACTCGCTCGCGTTCGCCGTCGGATCCCTGCTCGTCGCGCTCCCGATGGGCGTCGTCGTCGCGGTGCTGACGACCCGGCGCTATCGCGGCCGGAAGCTCGTCGACGCGGTCACGATGGCTCCCCTCGCCGTGTCGGGGATAATCGTCGGGCTCGGACTGCTTCGCGGACTCGTCTTCGGCGTCGAGATCGGCGGGTGGCGGATCGCCGTCGCCGGGTCGATCGCGATCGTCGCCGCCCACGCCGCCGCGGGGTATCCGTTCGTCGTCCGAACCGTCGCGCCCGGCCTGGAGGGACTCGACCGCTCGCTCGTCGAGTCGGCGCGGGCGCTCGGCGCGTCGCGAGCACGGGTCCTCCTCGACGTCGAGCTCCCGCTCGTGTGGCCGGGCGTCGTCGCCGGCGCGGCGTTCGCGTTCGCCATCTCGATCGGCGAGTTCTCCGCGACCGTCGTGTTGGCGACCGGCACGGACGCGTACACGATGCCGGTCGCCATCGAACGCTTCATCGGGCGTCGGCTCGGACCGGCGACCGCAATGGGTGTCGTCTTACTCGTCGTAACGAGCGTCAGTTTCGTCGTCATCGACCGGCTCGGGGGTGAGAGCGATGGGCTCTGAGACGGACGCGCCCGGAGAGGACGCCCCGATCGCGGTCGAGCTCGACGGCGTGACCAAGCGCTATGCGGGAACGAACGCCGTCGACGACGTGAGCCTCCGGATCCGGGAGGGGGAGTTCTTCACGCTGGTCGGTCCCTCCGGCTGCGGGAAGACGACGACGCTCCGGCTGATCGCGGGCTTCGAGAGGCCGACGTCGGGGGCGATATCGTTCGACGGCGAGGACGTCTCGGGCGTCCCGCCGGAGGACCGAAACGTCGGCGTCGTGTTCCAGAACTACGCGCTGTTCCCGCATATGACGGTCGGCGAGAACGTCGCCTACGGGCTGCAGTTCGCGGATCCGCCCGGCGGCGTCTCCCGCGCGGAGCGCGTCCGCGAGCTGTTGGCGCTGGTCGATCTGGCGGGGACCGCCGACCGCGCACCCGACAGCCTCTCGGGGGGGCAACAACAGCGCGTCGCGATGGCGCGAGCGCTCGCTCCCGGCCCGGACGTTCTCCTCCTGGACGAGCCGATGAGCGCGCTCGACGCCCGGCTCCGGGAGCGGCTCCGCGTGCAGATAAAAGCGATCCAGCGGTCGCTGGACATCACGACGATATACGTCACTCACGATCAGGAGGAGGCGCTGGCGATCTCCGACCGCGTCGCCGTCATGCGCGACGGCGGCCTCGAGCAGCTTGCCCCGCCACGGACGGTGTACCGCCGCCCGGCCTCGCGGTTCGTCGCCGAGTTCGTCGGGGACAACAACGTGTTCGCGGGGCGGGTCACGGGGGTCGACGGGAGTTATCCGGCCGCGGATGGCCGTCGGACCGCGGCCGTCGACGTCGGCGGCGAGACGCTTCGCGTCGCAGTCGACGAGGGGATCGAAGCGAGCCCCGGCGACCGACTCACGTTCTGTGTGCGCCCCGAACACCTCCGGATCGGTCGCGAGGAGAACGCGCTCCGGGCGACCGTCGAGAGCGCGGAGTTCCTCGGCGAGACGACTCGCGTTCACCTCGACTGGGACGGTCAGGAGATACTCGTCCGCACCCCGGACCCCGTCTCGGGCGAGATCGCCGTCGGGTTCGACCCCGCGGACGCTCACGTCGTCGCAGTCGATCGCTGATCGGCCATCGTCGGGTGTGCTTGCCGCTGCGTTCGGACCAACTTATCAATGCCGGGTCCCAACCGCGTGTATGGCCTCGGAGTCGTGTGACGTCTGCGAGCGGTCCGTCAGGATCGCCGGCGGGATCGGTGACCTGTGGAACTTCGCGTTCGAGTCGACGCAGGGGATGACCCTGGAGCTAACCGACGGCTCCGAGTTCTTCCTCTGTTTCGAGTGCATGGAGAAGCTCCCCGACGACACCGAGCCGACCGAACGGGACGTCGTCGACCTCCGCGAGCGGACCGATCCCGTCGAGGGCGGCCGAGACCACTTCTGGCACTGGAAGTGAGACTCGGCGATCGGACCGTTTCAATACGCTGACTGTTTATAAATCCTCCCGCACCGCTCCGCACCACTCGCCCCGCACCGCCCCGCACCGCCCTGCACCACCCGAACCGCCCCGCCCCGCACCGCCCCGCCCCGCACCACCCGCACCGCCCCGCCCTGCACCGCACCACCCGAACCGCCCCGCCCCGCCTCGCACCGCCCTCACGCCTCCCCAGCCTCGTCGGACCGGCGCGAGTGCGCCGGTCCTCCTCCCTCGCGGTCGGCTCGCGCCCTTAAAAGGGCGCTCGCCGGCGCGCCGCCGCTTTGTGGACGTATCATAAGGACCATACCCTCTCGCCTCGCGGTAGGAACCAACAGGTGGATCCCGTGACGGAAAAACGCGAATACCGAGACGACTACGACGACAAGACGCTGTACATCCCCGGCCCGACGGAGGTGCGCGAGGACGTGATCGAGGCCATGACGGAGTCGACGTTCGGCCACCGGATGGACCGGATGACCGATCTCTACACCACCATCGTCGAGGACACGAAGGAGTTCCTCGGCACGGACAACGACGTGGTCATCCTCACCGCCTCCGGGACCGAGTTCTGGGAGGCGTCGACGCTGAACCTGGTCGACGAGAACATCCTCGTCCCGACCTGCGGAAGCTTCAGCGAGCGCCACGCCAACGTCGCCGAGCGACTCGGCAAGAACGTCGACCGGCTGGAGTACGAGTGGGGCGACGCCGTCAAGCCCGAGGACGTCCGCGAGGCGCTCGAATCGAGCGACAAACACTACGACGTGGTCGCCACCGTGATGAACGAGTCGTCGACCGGCGTCCGCAATCCCGTCGAGGAGATCGGCGACGTGGTCGCGGAGTATCCGGACACGTACTTCGTCGTCGACGCCGTCTCCGCGCTGGGCGGCGACTACGTCGACATCGACGCACACGACATCGACGTCCTCTTCGCGTCGAGCCAGAAGGCGTTCGCGATGCCGCCGGGACTCGCGGTCTGCGTCGTCAGCGAGGACGCCTACGACCGCGAGGTCGAGAAGGGAACCTCCTCGTGGTACGGCGGCTTCCGGCGCACGATCGACTACTACGACCGGAAGGGCCAGACCCACTCGACGCCCGCCATCCCGATCATGTTGGCGTACCGCAAGCAGATGAAACACATGCTCGACGAGGGACACCGCGCCCGCGACGAGCGCCACCGCGAGATGATGGAGTACGTCCACGACTGGGCCGACGAGCACTTCGCGATGTTCCCCGAGGAGGGCTACGAGTCACAGACGGTCGCCTGCATCGAGAACACGCGAGACATCGACGTCGCGGCCACCATCGAGCAGGTGAGCGAGGAGTACGACATGGCCTTCTCGAACGGCTACGGCTCCCAGCTCGGCGAAGCGACCTTCCGGATCGGCCACATGGGCGAACACACCGTCGAGAGCATCGAGGCGCTCACCGACGCCATCGAGGACGTCGCCGACCTGTAGGCCGGCACAGGCAGATTCACCGAACCGCGATCCGACGGGACAACGCTCTTTGGGACGCGTTCGGAGGATCCGTCCATGGACCCCGACGACCTCCGCACTGCCCTCCATCGGTGGACCGACGAGGAGCTGATCGACGAGTCCACCGCCGACCGCATCCGAGCCTTCGAGGACGTCGAATCGGATCCCGGCGTCGCTGCCGGCTCGACCGCTGACGTCGCTACCGACTCGACCTCCGGTGACGAAGCCCGCGATCTCCTCGAGGACCGCCGGCTCGTCGTCGCGCTCGCGCTGATGGGCGGCGCGCTCGTCGCGGTCGGCGTCGGCACGTTCCTGCTCGAACGGTGGGACTCGATCCCCGTCGCCGTCCGGGCGCTCGTTCTCGTGGCCGTCCCCGTCGGTGCCGGTCTCGGCGGCCATCGACTCGCCGACCGAGCCCCGCGAACCGCTCACGGGCTGTGGCTGCTCGCGGCCCTCTTCGCCGGCGTCACCCTGTTTCAGCTCGCCGACCTCGCGCCGTTCGTCGACGAGACCGGGACGGAGCCGTGGCTCTGGCTGGCGTGGACCACGGTGGCGACCGCGATCGCGCTCGGGATCTGGTCCCGACCGATATCCGCGCTCGGGACGCTGCTCGGGCTGGCGACGCTCGTGGTCGCGCTCGCCCCCGAGAACCCCGTCCTCGTCGTCGGCTTCTACGGCGGCGTCGTCTACGCGGCCGGCCTGATTCTCGGGGACCGAGCCACGGTCGACGGCGACGCGACTCCGGCGAGGTCCCGGATCGCGGCCACGCACCGATGGCTCGGCGGCGGCTTCGCCGTCGTCGCGCTCGCGCTCGCCTCGGTCGCCGGCCAGTCCCCGCGGATCGGCATCGAGGCCGGGACGGTGGCGCTCGGAACCGTCGCGGTCGTCGCCGCGGCGGTCGTCGTCGGGCAGCGGTGGGACGACGGGCGGCCCCGATACGCGACGACGCCCGCCCTCGCCGCTCCGGTCGGTATCGCGGTGGCGTGGACCGTCGGCACGGCGGGGGTCGGCGACGTCGCCGCAGCGCTCGTCGCGCTCGGCTGCCTGCTCGCGCTGCTGCTCGCGCTCGTCGTCGCGGCCGTCGGGCTTCGGGAGGCCGCGTTAGTCAACGTCGCCACGCTCGGGTTCGTTCTCGGGGTGATCGCGTTCCTCGCCGGCCCCGTCGTCGACGTCGTCTCCGGACCGCTCGCGCTGATCGCTGCGGGACTCGTCCTGCTCGGCGTCGGGCTCGCGGCCGAACGCGGACGCCGGGAGGTACTCGCGCGGATCCGGTAGACGTCTCCGAGCGTCGCGAACTCGACCGGTTACGGGTCAGTTCGCGACGTCACCACGCCGACCACGCGGTCATCACCACGCCGACCACGCGGTCAGCGTCTCATCTCGCGCGTACACGCGCTTGAGGTCCTTCGCGTACGCCATGTCGCCGTCGTGGTCGAGCTTTCCGTGCCGGTACTCGGGGGCGTCCTCGCGGATCTGGAGCCCCTCGATCGTGAACTCCTCGTCGCCGAACTCCGCGCTCTCGCCGACCACGAACTCGTAGTCGCCGGGGACGTTGACCCTGAGCGCTCGCGTCCGATCGGCGTCGCCGTCCTTCGGGTGGAGCGTCACGTCGACGCCGACGTTGTCGACCGCGCGGGTCCACAGCGTCTCGACGTCCTCGACGGCCGCCTCCTCGACGCGCTCCTCCGGTCCGACCTCGATGCCGGTGATCCGCACCTGCATCAGCGCGTCGGGGGTGTCGACGACGAACTCGTCGGTCTCGGCGACGTACGTGTCGGCGGGCACCGCCATCTCGGTCGTGAACGAGTCGCCGTCCTGTGAGACGACGATCCGCAGGTCGACGGTCTCCTCCTCCGGGATCTCGGTTTTGTGGGTGTGGTCGCAGTCGGTACACCGGACGGTCGCCTGTCCACCCGGTCGCAACACCTCGTGGACGGTCGGCTCGCCCGGCGAACACGACGGGCAGGCGAGGCCGACTCGGTCTCCTGTTTCGGTCATTACGGCGTCGTACCCGCCGCGCGCGTAAATATCCGCCCCTGTCGTCGGCCGCATGCGGGTGACTGGCGGGGGATACGGCGGCGTGACCCGTCCGCGACTACCGTTGTAAGGAAACTGGTTTATCCGAGTCCGCGGAACGACCCTCCATGATCGTACCCGGATCGAGCTCTCAATCGCTTGCGGCCGCGCTCGCCGACGAGACGGGACGCCCGCTGGCGACGGCGACGTACGACCGCTTCCCGGACGGCGAACGGCTGGCCGCGGTCCCGGAGTTCACGGGCGAGGAGGCGGTCGTCGTCGCGACGACCGACTCCGACGAGGCGTGGGTCGAACTGCTCCAGCTCCAGGACGCCGTCCGCGAGGCGGGTGCCGAGCACGTGACGACGGTCGTCCCCTACATGGGGTACGCGCGACAGGACGAGTCGTTCGGCGACGGCCAGCCGGTCTCCGCGCGCGCGATGGCGAAGGCGGTCTCCACCGGAAGCGACCGGGTCGTTCTCGTGAACCCCCACGAGTCGGCCGTCGCCGACTTCTACACCGTCCCGGCCACCACCGTCGACGCCGCCGGCGTGCTCGCCGATCCCCTCCCCGCGCTCGACGATCCGCTGTTTCTCGCACCGGACGAGGGCGCGATCGGGATCGCAGACACCGTCCGCGAGGCGTACAGTGCGGGCGAGACGGACTACTTCGAGAAACACCGAGACCGCGAGACGGGCGAGATCGAGATCGTCCCCTCGGACGCGCCCGTGGCCGATCGCGACGTCGTCGTCGTCGATGACATCGTCGCCACCGGCTCGACGATGAGCGAGGCGATCGGCGTGTTGACCGATCGCGGAGTGAAACGCGTGTTCGCCGCCTGCGTTCACCCGATGCTGGCCGCGAACGCCACGACGAAGCTGCGGGCCGCGGGCGTCGACCGGATCGTCGGAACCGACACGATCGAGCGCGGCTGTAGCGTCGTCAGCGCCGCGCCCGCGATCGCGGACGCGCTCGACGGGTAACGTCGGGCGTCGCCCACCCCGTCCCGCTACACGATCTTCATCATTCGGGTCTCGAACTTCCCGACGCGCACCTTCACCCAGCCGGCGAGCTCCGCGTCGAGGTCGGGGTCGTCGGTATCGACGCGGAGCGCGCGCACGTCGTCGAGCTTCGCCCGCGAGGCGACGATCGCCACGTCGCACTCGCGGATCACGGCGGGCGACAGCTGCGGGTTCCCGCGCCCGAACACGAACCCCTGTCCGCCGATCGGCGAGACGACGACGACGTTCTCCGCGCCGAGCGCCGCGAGTATCTCCGTCTCCGTCGCGTCCCGGGCCACGACCTCCCCGTCGCGCCAGACGTCGACACCGATCGGCGACGGCTCGAAGCCGAGCTCGGCTTTGATCGCGCCGACCGTCGAGCCCGGCCCGAGCACGTAGGTGACGCCGTCGCCCTCGCGGGAGCGGATGTCGTCGGCCACGCCCTCCGCGAGCGACTCGACGGTCCCCCCGCCGGTCTGTTTCGACGACTGGAGGTTCTCGGCGACGGGGACGTGTGCGACCGCACGCAGTTCGGGATTCACCTCCCCCTCGCGGTACTCGTCCTCGTCGATGTCCATCACCTCGCGACGCTCGGTCCGGGAGAAGGTCGCGACGACCTCAGCGGCGTCCTCCGGTGATACCGCGAACACGGACGAGTACACCTTCACCCCGGCGGGAACCCCGAGCATCGGCGTCCCGGTCCCCTCGATCGCCTCCGCGACGTCCGCGGCCGTCCCGTCGCCGCCGACGAACAGGACGACGTCGACGCCGTCGTCGAGGAACTCGCGGACCACGCGCGTCGTGTGCTCGGCTGTCGTCTCGGAACCCGCCACGGCTCCCGATCCCGCCTCGTCCCCGAACGGATCGACCACGCGGACCGGATCGAACCCCGCCTCGCGAACGAGCCGCTCGCCCATCGGGTCCCGGGCGGTCGAGACGACGGCCTCGGGAGCGACCGACGCGAGTCGGTCGAGCGCGCGCCGCGCCCGGTCCGGTGCCCGTGGCTCCGCGCCGCGCTCGATCGCTTCCCGGACCTTCCCGTCGGTCCCTTTCAACCCGACACGGCCGCCCATCCCGGCGATGGGGTTGACGACGACGCCGACGTGCATACGTGGCCGTTCGACGCCGCTAGGTAAATACTCGCCCGGACTACTCCACGAGTCGCTCGATCTCCGTGACGAGGATCCCGGTCGCGCCGACCTCCTTCAGCTCCGCGATCGCCTCGAACACGTCGCGCTCGTCGACGACGACGTGGACCGCGACCATTCCGTTGCCGTTCTCGTCGGCCTCGACGTCCATCACGGTCTGTCCGCCGAGTCCCGGAATCACGTCTCTCACCGCGTCGAGGTTCGCTTTGGGGGCGTTCATCATGAGGTACCGGCGGCCGTCCGCGGCGAGGACGGACTCGAGTGCGGTCCGGACCTGCTCGACCTTCGGGTCGTCGACGACGTCGGAGCGAGCGAACAATCGGACCGACGAGTCGAGCACGTCGTCGATCACCGCGAGTCGGTTCACCTTGAGGGTGGTCCCCGTGGAGGTGATGTCGACGATGGCGTCGGCCATGTCGACGTGGGGCGTGAGCTCGGTCGCGCCGGTCACGGTGACGATGTCGGCGTCGACGCCGACCCGATCGAAGTACTCGCGAGTGACGTTCGGGAACTCGGTGGCGACGGTCGCGCCCTGTAGGTCCGCGACCGACTCGACGTCGCCGTCCTCGGGCGCGGCGAGCACGAGCCGACACGACCCGTAGTCGAGATCCAACAGATCGACGAGGTCGTCCTCGTCCGCACTTCCCGCGTCGGCGGCGACGCCGCCGGACTCCTCGGCCTGATCGAGGCCCGTGATCCCGAGGTCCGCCGCGCCGTCACGGACGTACTCCGGGATGTCGGCCGCGCGCGCGAACAGGATCGACACGTCGGGATCGACCGTGTCGGCGTACAGCTGTCGGTCGGCGGTGTTCTCGATGTGGAGCCCCGCGCGTTCGAGAAGCGAGAGCGTCGGGTCGTGCAGGCGGCCCTTGTTGGGCACGGCGATTCGCATACGTCGTCCGACGCGCGGCCGGCGGGAAACGTTTTCGTCCGCGGGCGGTCGCCGATACGCGGACCGCGATCAACGGCCGCTCTCCCACGGGTGAGCTCCCTCACGGGTGAGCTCCCTCACGGGTGAGCTCCCTCACGGGCGAGCTCTCGAACCGCTCAGACGCCGGGGACGCCGAACGCACCGATCCCGAGCCGGAACACCGTGTTCACGACGAAGAGGATGGCGAGCGCGGCGGCCCACGCGATCAGGCCGATCTTCGCGGCGGCGACCCAGCCGCCGGGGTATCGCCAGTTGATCACGCCGACCCAGACGACCAGTGCGACGATCGTCCCGATCAGCGGGATCCACGACGTCAGCGCCCACGCGACCGCACCGATCAGCGCCGTGATCACGGCACGACCGTAGTCGTCGACGTCGGCGATCAGCCGGGCGCTCACGTAGATGGCGAGCCCGCCGACCAGCAGTGCGACGAGGAACGCGACGATCGACCCGATGAATGGAACTACCATGTGTTCACCTCTCTCACGAGCCGGGTATAGGTGGTGGTCGACTGCTTCGAGAGGGACCCCTCCACCGACCGAGGCGTCCGCCACGGTTCGAGGCTACGCGACCTGTTCATTGTCCGTGAACGTCACCGTCTCCTCGTTCGCTTCGACCGTCGTGACGATCGTTATCCATCCGTCGTTCCGATCGATCTCCCGTGCGTCCCGGAACGAGAGCTCCACGCGCTCGTCCGTGGTGTACGACTCGTTCGCATCGAGGTCCCCGACGGGTTCGGTCCCCTCCCAGACGATGTCGTCGGGGTCGCTCGCGTCCTCGCCGGCGTAGATCCTGGTGTACACCGTCACGTCCGTCGCGGCGTCGGTCCGCTCGTTGTACAGCGTCGTGGTGACGTCGCGGCAGGTCTGCCCGCACTCCTCGATCTCGTCGATCGTGAACGTGAACGGCGGTTCGTCGGCATCGTCGTCCGAGTTTCCGTCCGAGCTGCCGTCGTCAGAACCGTCGTCGCCAGTACTCCCACCGTACTCGGTACCGGTGGGGAACTCCTCGATCTCGTCGCCGGAGCCACCGCCGGGTGCCGGTCCGACCCCGGTGTACAACGCGGCACCGACGCCGACGAGCAGCACCACGACCGCGGTGACCCCGACGGCGACGTGTTTCCAGTGCATGGTGATCACCGTCGGCGCTCGTGGACGGTCGGCCGGTTACGCGTCCGCATTCTCCTCGCCTCCGTCATCGTCCGCCGCGTTCTCGTCGTCATCGGCGGCCCCATCAGCCGCCCCGTCGCTGGCAAGCAGGTCGTTCAGCGACTCGCCGAGGCTCTCCACCGAACCGTCGAGGAACGACTCGATCGCCTCGTGGGCCTCGTTCACTCGATCCGGTGTCCGCTCCGGAAGCCCGTCGCTCGGACCGACTCCGTTCGCGTTGTCATCGGCGGAATCCGCGCTGTTTTCGGCGGATTCAGCGTCGTCCTCGTCGAGGTCGTCGTCGACATCACCCGGAGCGTTCTCCTCGTGTGCGTCCGTTGCGTTCTCGCTCGCCTGATCGACCGGGCTGGCGGCACCCACCGCCGCCACGCCGCCGATCAGGAACATCGCTGCGACCGCGATCGTGACCAGTCGATTCGTGTTCATCGCGTCCCGTGCTCCGGTCGCCACCTGCATAAGGGGATGAAGCCGTGAACTCGGATCCCGAGGAGTTGCGTTCCCTCAACTCGATTCGTCCCGATTTATCCTCGATTAACTGCATCCGATCGGCCAGCGTTCCGCTCGGGCCCCGCAGTCAGTCGGAGACAACCGGCCGATCGACGCGACACGTCGATCATCGGCGCGGGATCGGCGATCATCGGCGCGGGATCGGCGATCACCGGCGCGGGATCGGCGATGACACGCTCGGAACCGACCGGCTTAATCCCCGCCCGGATCATCGATCCCGTATGACACATCTCCCCGAGTTCGAGGTGATCCCCGCGGTCGACGTCCAGGACGGCGAGGTCGTTCAGCTCGTCGGCGGCGAGCGCGGCACGGGCAAACGGTACGGCGACCCGGTCGAGGCGGCGGAGCGCTGGATCGACGCGGGCGCGTCGACGCTCCACCTCGTCGATCTGGACGGGGCGTTCGAGGGCGAGCGCGTCAACGCGGCCGCCATCGAGGCGGTCGTCGACGCCGTCGACGACGACGTCGGCCTCCAGCTCGGCGGAGGCATCCGCACCGCGGCGGGAGCCCGAGACCTGCTCGATACGGGGCTCGACCGCGTCATCCTCGGCACCGCCGCGGTCGAGACGCCCGAGATCGTCGCCGATATCGACGGCACACATCCCGGAAGCGTCGTCGTCAGCCTCGACGCCAAGGACGGCGAGGTCGTCGTCAGCGGCTGGACCGAAGGGACCGGACTCGACCCCGCCGAGGCCGCGGCACGCTACGAGGAGCTGGGTGCTGGCGCGATCCTCTTCACGAACGTCGACGTGGAGGGTCAACTCGAGGGGATCGACCGCGAGGCCGTCTCGGCCGTGGTCGACGCCGTCGAGATCCCCGTGATCGCCTCCGGCGGCGTCGCGACGGTCGAGGACGTGATCGCTCTCAAGGAGGCGGGTGCCGCCGCGGTCGTCGTCGGAACCGCCCTCTACGAGGGCCGGTTCACGCTTCGAGAGGCGCAGTCGGCGGCGGACGCCGCGGACGGGAGCTGAACCTGGCGGTACGGATCGCACGGGACGAGCGTCACCGACCCGTCGTCACCGACTCGTCATCAGCGAACCGTCGTCACCGACTCGTCATCAGCGAACCGTCGTCACCGACTCGTCATCAGCGAACCGTCGTCACCGGCACGGGCGAGTGCCGGAACACCTTCCGTGCGACGTCGCCGACGACCAACCGCTCGGCCACCGAGCCGCCGTGGGTTCCGATCACGACGGTGTCGTACTCCTCCGCACGACCGATGATCGCACGCGCGGGATTTCCGATCCGCACGTCGGTTTCGATCTCCGTTCCGTACTCGTCGGCGATCT
The DNA here is from genome assembly GCF_048380895.1 of Halorubrum rarum. Taxonomy (NCBI): domain Archaea; kingdom Methanobacteriati; phylum Methanobacteriota; class Halobacteria; order Halobacteriales; family Haloferacaceae; genus Halorubrum; species Halorubrum rarum. The sequence continues at coordinate 27,574 of NZ_JBLWMN010000008.1, forward strand.
CGCGTGCCGTCGTTAACACGTCTTCGGCGAGCTCCTCGGCGGCCTGCTCGATGTCGTCTTCGAGCGCGAGGCTCGTCGCTTTCCCCCACATCGACGAGGGTTCTCCCACGACGTGGAGCACGGTTATCTCGGCGTCTGGATGCGTTTCGAGGGCGTATCGAAGCGTCCGCTCTCCCATCTCCGATCCGTCCATTGCGACGAGCACGCGGAACACCATGTGTGTCCTCTCGGCCGAACCGGCATAGTCCCTCTGGGCGATCGCTGTCGCTGTCGCCGTCGCTGTCGCCGTCACCGTCGCCGCCGCCGTCGCCGTCGCCGGGGCGCTCCTCCGTCCCGGCCGACGAACGCCGTCGTCGTCGCCGTCGATCAATGCAGTCCGGAGATCTGGGGTGGGCCGATCGCCCGCATCCCCCAGCACTTTATCTATGGCCTCACAAACGTCGGTGGATGGCACCCGACGTTCAACCCGAGACACAACTCGAACGGACGCTCGGGTTCACGGAGGCGCTGATGATCGGCGTCGGAACGATGATCGGGGCGGGGATCTTCGTGTTACCGGGGCCCGCGGCCGGAGCCGCCGGACCGGCGATCGCACTCTCGTTCGTCATCGGCGGCGGGATCGCGCTGTTGACCGCCCTGTCCGCCTCGGAACTGGCGACCGCGATGCCGCGTGCGGGCGGGAGCTACCACTTCATCAACGAGGGACTCGGACCGTTGTTCGGATCGATCGCCGGGTTCGGGAACTGGCTCGGACTCGCGTTCGCGTCCGCGTTCTACGTCATCGGGTTCGGCAGCTACCTCGGACTGCTGTTGGCGGCCGTCGTGCCCCTCCCGTCGCTCGCGCTCGGCCCCCTCACGCTGGAATTCGCACAGATCGGCGGGTTGATCGGGGGCGTGTTGTTCATCGGCATCAACTACGTCTCGACCGAGGAGACGGGAAACCTCCAGAACCTCATCGTACTCGGACTACTCGGGATCCTGGCGGTGTTCGCGCTCCTCGGCGTGGTCGCGGCCGATCTCTCGACGCTCACCCCGTTCACGCCCGAGGGGACCGGTGCGATCCTCCCCGGGACCGCGCTCGTGTTCGTCTCCTATCTCGGCTTCGTGAAGATCACGACCGTCGCCGGCGAGATCAAGGAGCCGTCCCGGAACCTCCCGCGCGCGCTCATCGGGAGCGTCCTGATCGTCACCGTGATGTACGCCGTCATCATGGTTATCGTGCTCGGCGTCGTCGATCGCGGCGACATCGCGGAGTCGGAGACGGCGGTCGCGGACGTGGCGGGGCTGCTGTTCGGACAGTTCTTCGGTGCGGCCGCGGTCGGCGTCGGTCTGCTCACGCTCGCCGGCCTGCTGGCGACCGCCTCCTCGGCGAACGCGTCGATCCTCGCCGCCTCCCGGATCAACTACGCGATGGGCCGTGACGGTCTCGTCTCGCCCACGCTGAACAAGATCCACGACCGGTTCAAAACCCCCACCCGTGCGATCGTCCTGACCGGTGCGTTCATCCTGCTTTTCGTGTTGATCGGCGACGTCGCGGTCCTCGCGAAGGCGGCGAGCGTGCTCCATCTCGTCGTGTACGGGCTCGTGAATATCGCGCTCATCGTCTTTCGAGAGGCCGACGGTGTTGCGTACGACCCGCCGTACCGAGTCCCCCTGTATCCGTGGGTCCCGATCGCGGGAGCGATCACCTCGTTCGGGCTGATCGGCTTTATGGACCCGATCGAGATACTCCTCGGACTCGCGTTCGTCGTGCTCAGTATCGCCTGGTACGTCGTGTACGTCCGGTACCGGACGACGGACGACAGCGCCCTCGCCACGCTTCGCGGCGTCCGGACGGGCGACGAGGTGGAGATGACGCTCGACGGGCCGGACGTCCGACCGACCGAGCGGGCGAACGATCGGGCCGGCGACGACGACTCGACGGGTCCGGGACGTTGATACCCCCGGACGTGCAACCATTACGGAACGACCACCCATGAACGACGATCTCGACGATCCGACCGTGCTCGTCCCGGTGAACGTCGCCGATCCCGTGGAGCCGCCGCCCGCGCTCGTCGAGCTACTCCATCCCCATCACGTCGTCGTGTTGGGGTACTATCCCGTTCCGGATCAGGCGTCGCCCGAGCAGTTCCAGGCCGAGTACGGGGAGGAGGCGGCTGCCGCCGTCGAGGACGTCTCGACGAGCTTCGCCGACGCCGGCGCGACGGTCGAATCGGTCGTCGTGTTCACGCGCGATCGGCGGGCGACTATTGATCGGATCGCGGAGGAGAGCGACTGTCATGCGGTACTCACCGGCGGATCCATCGGGGAGCGACTGGATCGTGTGTTCGTCCCGCTGAAAGGCGACGTGAACCTCGGACGGATCGTCGAGTTCGTCGGTGCGTTGCTCGCCGAGAGCGACGCAACGGTGACGCTGTTCAACGTGGCCGATTCCGACGACGAGGAGGCATCCGGCGAGTTCCTCCTCCGCGGGGCCGCCGACAGACTGGCCGACGACGGGATCACCGAGGACCGGATCGACTGGCGACAGGAGCGATCCGGCTCGCCCGGAGTCGCTATCACCGCCGCGGCGAGCGAGGCGGACCTCGTCGTGGTCGGCGAGTCGGAGCCCTCGCTCCGCGAGCAACTGCTCGGCGACGTCACCGAACGGGTCATCGCCGACTCCGATCGCCCCGTCCTCGTCGTCCGGAACTGAGCCGTCGACGGCGGCGGTCCGAGCGCAATCCCCTTAAGAGCGCCCGTTGAGGGTGACGTATGAGCGATAACGACCGACACGCTGCCGTCTCACGCGAGACGAGCGAGACGGCGATCGACCTCACCCTCGCAATCGACGGCGACGGCGACGGCGAGGTCGACACCGGGATCGGCTTTTTCGACCACATGCTCGAATCGTTCGCGAAACACGGCCTGTTCGATCTCACGGTCCGCTGTGACGGCGACACCCACATCGACGACCACCACACCGTCGAGGACGTCGCCATCTGCCTCGGCGAGGCGTTCGACGAGGCGCTCGGCGACAAACGCGGGATCCGACGTTACGCCGACCGCCGCGTTCCCCTCGACGAGGCGGTCGCGTCCGTCGTCGTCGACGTCGCCGGTCGACCGTACTACGAGTTCGACGGCGAGTTCTCTCAGGATCGGGTCGGCGAGTTCACGAGCGTCATGGCCGATCACTTCGCGCTCTCGCTCGCGCACAACGCGGGACTCACGCTCCACGCCGCCGTCGAGACCGGCGACAACGCCCACCACGAGGTGGAGGCCCTATTTAAGGCACTGGCGCGCGCGCTCGATGACGCGACCCGGATCGACGACCGGCGCAGCGATACGCCGAGCACGAAAGGAGAGCTGTAGCGGTCGGGGACCGTCCGTTCGGCTCGCCTCCGCGCTACTCGACGGCCAGCGGCGAGTCGTCCGGCACGGATACGCCGTGCACTTTCAACAGCGCGTTCGCGCGACGTCGGACCGCCGCGGGTGCCGGCAACGCCTCGTCGTGGCCGGTCTGAACGATGATCCATCCGGTGAGATCGTCGACCGCGCGGTCGCCGCCCAGATCGTGGACCGCGGTGAGGATCGCCTCGTACTCGTCGCGACGCGTCTCGAACCGCGAGGACGGCGGCGTCGGGAGGGATCCACGAGCGCGACGGATCCGACGGAGCGCGTAGTACGGGTTCGCCATGTCCGTGCGATCGGTCGCCGCGGACTTAAAAACGGGCGGGCGCTTCGCCGGCTCTCAGCCGGACGTCGTCTACGGTGCCCGGCTATCGCCGTCGTCGGTCTCGCCGCCGTCGTCGGTCTCGCCGCCGTCGCCGTCCCCGTTGCCCGCGGTCAGTCCGTCGTCCTCCGGGCGGTCCAGCGCCTTCGGGGCGTCGTGGTGATCGGAGTAGCCGTCGAACCACCGCGCGATCCGCTCGATACGATCGACGATGTGGCCCGGCTCCCCCGACCGCGACAGCTCGTGACCCTCCCGCGGGTACCGAACGAACCGCGTCTCGACGCCGTTCTTCCGGAGGATCCGATGGTACAGCTCCGCCGTACCGATCGGCGTTCGGGTGTCGTCCTCGGAGTGGATCAACAGGGTGGGCGTGTCGACGTCGGCCGCGTGGGCGGCCGGCGACTGCTCCCAGAGCAGCCCCGGCTCCTCGGTGGGGACGGTGTCGAAATCGCCCTCGACCAGCTTGTACGCGCCGTCGGTCGAGCCGTACAGTCCCGTGAGGTCGTACACGCCGCGCTGGGCGACGGCCGCCCGGAAGTAGCCCGTCCGCCCGACCGTCCACGCGGTCATGAACCCGCCGAAGGAGCCGCCGGTGACGAAGGCGTTCGACTCGTCGACGTACCCGCGCTCGGCCACCTCGTCGACGCCCGCCATCACGTCTGTCAGCGTGGCTTCACCCCAGTTCCGCTCGATCGCTTGACGGTACGCCTCGCCGTAGCCGGCCGACCCGCGCGGGTTCGACCAGAAGACGACGTAGCCGCGGGCCGCGAGCGTCTGGAACTCGTGCCACATCGTCCCCGACGTCGACCACATCGCGTGCGGCCCGCCGTGGATCTCCACCGCCAACGGGTACTCCTCGCGGTCGTCGCTCTCCCCGTCGGTCTCCCCGCCGCTCGCGGCGTCCGTCGCGTCGAGTTCGGGCGGCGTCAACACCCAGCCGTGGACCTCGCCCTGCTCGGAGTCGAACCACAGCTCCTCCGGCTCGCCGACGCGTCGCTCCGCGAGGTAGTCGGCGTTGAGCTCCGTGAGCCGCCGCTCTTCGTCGCTCCCGGCATCGAACGCGAACACGTCGCCGGGATGGTCCCACTCGCTTCGTGCGACCGCGACGACGACCTCGTCGGGACCGGCACCGGAAGCGCCGACGACGGTTCCGCCCGAAACGGTGCCCGATCGACGGAGCCGGGCCGGGTCTTCGGAGCCGTCGCCCGGGACGGACCACACCGCAGTGGCCCCCTCGTCGGGCGTCGTGAAGTACACCGTCTCGTCGTCGGGGCCCCACTGCGGGGCGATGCCGTAGCCCAGCCCGCGGTCGAGACCGGCGGTGAGATCCGTCACCGTTCCCGTCTCCCGGTCGAGGCAGTGTAGGTCCGTCCCCCGTAACGACGCCTGATCCGGCTCGATGTGCGCGAACGCGATCCGCCCGTCCGCCGTCGCCGCGAGGGGCGTCTCCCACCCGGTCGTGGTGTGGATCCGTTCGGTCGTGTCGCCCGGGCTGTCCGCCGCGAGGTCGTGAGCGTGGATCGCGATCTCGTCGGAGTCGTCCGGGTCGTCGCCGACCGACTCGGTGTAGTACAGGGTGTCGGCGTCGCCGAACGTCGGAGCCCCGAACTCCGCGTCGCGGTCCGTCACGCGGTCGATCGCGGGCTCGTCGTCCGCTCGGACGCCGTCGACGATCGCGTCCGCGTCGACGAGGTAGATCCCCGAGTACCGTCCGTCGAAGTACTCCTGTCCGGACCGGAAGACGGTCCGGTCGACCACCCGTGGGTCGGGATGCTCCTCCGGCTCATACTCGTCGGGAACCGACAGGTCCCGCTCCGCCTCGCGGTCCTCGCGAGTCACGGACTGTACGAACGCGATCCGCTCGCCGTCGGGCGACCACGCGATGTCGGAGACGCCCCCGACGACGTCGGTCACCCGTCGCGCCTCGCCGCCGCCGACCGGGAGCACCCACAGCTGCTGTCGGTCGTCGTCCGCCCCGCGCGTGGAAGCGAACGCGATCCGATCGCCGGAGGGGCTCCAGCGAGGCTCCGCGTCCGTTCCCTCCGCGAGGGTGAGTCGTCGCGGGTCGCCGCCGTCGACGTCGACGAGATACACCGTCGACTCGTACTCCTCCTCGTCGAGCGGCTGTTTCCGCAGGAACGCGACGCGTTCGCCGTCGGGAGAGAGCCGCGGGTCCGCGGGCTTCGCGATGTCGTGGTAATCCGCCGCAGTCACGCGCTTCATATTCGTTTCTCGACCGCCGCACTCAAAAGGCGTCGGGAGGCGGAAGCGAGCGGTCGCGTCTCACTCCCCGCCGTTGTCGAACGCGAGAGTCACGCCGTCGCCGTCGACGGTCGCGCCCGCCGCACACACCGCGTGCTCGAAGTCGGCTCCGAGCACCTCGCTCGCGGCGGCTCCCGCGCCGGTCGCGGAGAGCCCGTACGGCTCCGGGCTGTCCGTCTCGTAAGTGGCGACGATGGTCGGCTCGTCGACGGCCTCGACGAGCAGCGCGTCCCGGCGAACCGTTCCGATCGTCGCCGTCTCCGCGCCGACCACGCCCGCGATCCGCGGCGTGTCGTAGTCGTCCTTCTCGAAGTCGAGCGCGAGCAGCGGCGACGCGAGCGCGTCGCGGACGGGGTACCCGAGCTCCACCTTCTCCGCGATGGGGTCGACGTGCGAGCCGTTGCCGACGACCGCCAGCGACTCGCCCGTCGGCGTCTCGACGCCGCGCGCGCAGTTGTACGAGATGTAGGGGTTGTCCGTCTCGGGCGCGTCCGGCGTCGGTCCGACCGTCAGGGTCCCGTCGCGGTCGAGCACGCGACGGTTCGGGAACGATCGCGAGGAGACGCGGTACGCGCCGATGCCGGGTCCGACGACGACGAAGCGGCCGATGTACATACACGAACGTGGCTATTCGCTCGCTTAAAAGCGCCGATGTACGCACGTTCGTCGGTACGGTGACGCTCACTACCCGTTCCGTCTCCTCGAGGAACGTCATCTGCGAACCGGTGTCAGGGCGGCGACGACGCGCAACGCTTACAAACACCCACGGATTACGGGTGAGTGCACAGTCCATTGGGGTAGTGGCCAATCCTGTTGCCTTCTGGGGGCAACGACCCTGGTTCGAATCCAGGATGGACTATTCTCGTCTCGACGCACTCACACGACCTCGCTGGGTCCGCTGTATCCGCCGCGGGGTCAGTCGCCGTGCGTTCCGCCGCCGCTTTCCTCGGCACGTTCATTCCCGTGCCCGGTAGCTCTCCGCCTCGCCGTTTCTACTGGAACTTTATCGCCGTTCAGTCATGCGATTTCCACCAGAACAAAGGGGGTCGTGATCGCTCACGAAAACGGGCGATATCGTTCTCGAACTCCCGACGCTTCCGTCACGACGGCGGCGTCATCTTATCAGTGATGCGGCATGATACGATCACGTGACCCGACTCGAACATCGGCACACGATCCGGTTCGGATGGACTCGCGAGGGGAGAATCGATGACTTCTGACGATCCCGAGGACGGGGCTTCGCACGCGCCCGACGACACCTCGGCCTCCCCGGAGGATGACCTCGTCCCCTCGGCCTCCCCGCAGGATGGTCTCGTCCGTATCGAACGCCACCTCGGGTCCGCCCTCGACGCCGTCGAGGACGAGCGGGGGCGGTACCACGTTCGGCAGGCGCTCCAGTTGGTGGCCGCCGAACGCGAACGCGGGGACGGATCACTTCTCGACGTCGAGTAGCGCGACCCGCTCGCACACGACGTCCGGCAGGTCGCCGTCGGTCGCGGCGAGCTCCCGATCGGTGACGCCGTAGCGCTCCCGGACGGCCGTCTCGTCGAACGCGCCGAGCGTCTTTCCGGGTGCCACGAGCTCGCTCACCGCCGCGACCGCCGCGTCGAGGTCGGCCGTCGGACGCCCCGCGCCCGACACCGCACCGAAGTCGGCGACGACCGCGACGATCGGGACCTCGCCCTCCGAGACGCCGAGGGCGAGCGCGCGATCGATCTGTCGGCGACCGGCCGCATACAGCAGCACCTCGACGGCCGGATCGCGGGCGACCGCCTCGCCTCTCGCGATCGCTCGCGCGGCGAGTCGGGTCGCGCGGCGGAGCTGTGCCGCGGAGACGACGAGGTCGGCGTCGAACGCCTGCACGACCGCTCCCGTCTCCTCGCCGATCGAGCGGATCGCCTCGAGGAAGCGGTCGAGATCGTCGATCGACGCCGTCCCTTCGACCAGTCGGATCTCGGGCTCGGGGGCGTCGTCGACCCGATCCGGTCGCCCCTCGTCCGTCCCGCCGCTCACTGGAAATCACCGAGGCTCGCCTGCCCCTCGCCGTCGTCGCCGTCGGATCCCGCGGTCGCGGCCGCGGAGGCCGACCGATCGGATCGAACCCCCTCCATCGACGGGTCCTCCCGACCGGCGTTCTCCAGTACTCGTTCCGCGGTTCGCTCCCGGCCGCGGAGCGCGCCGAGGACGACGCCCTTCTCCGCCTCGCGGAGGTCGGCGCGGCTCTCGACGCCCGCCTCGTACAGTCGCCTGGCACGCTTCCGACCGACGTTGCGGACGCCCGCCAGATCCAGTAGCTCCTCGCGAACGCCGTACTCGACCCGCTTGCGCGCCTCCCGAACGGCGAGGACCGCGTCGCCGTCGACGCCGTCCACGTCGCTGGCGAGCGTCTCGGTCGCGCGGAGCAGCCACTCCGCGGTGTCGACCTTGCCGCGGATGTCCCCCGGCCCGACGCCGTATCGCTCGGTCATCCGGTCCTCGTCGACCTCGCTCGCCCAGTCCTCCAGCAGTCGAGCGGTTTTCAGCGCCGCGAGCCAGTCCTCGAAGCGCACGTCCTCGTACTCCGAGGGAGCGTCACCGAGGAGCTCCGCCTCGCGTTCGTAGTAGATCTCCTCGTACGTCTCGCGGTCCCCCGACTTCAAGTAGAGCTGGTACATGTCCGGCGTCCGACACACGAGGTGATACAGGCCGAGCGGGGTGATCTCGGGACCGGAGTCGGTGTCGGCGTCGCTCCTGCCGTCTCCGTCACGCTCGCCGCCTCCGTCCTCCTCGTTGTCTCCGTCGCCCTCGCCGCCTTCCCCCTCATCGTCCACACGGCTGTACGTTCCGAAGGCCGGCTCCTCGTCGTCCTCCGCCGTTCCCGCGGAGAGCGCGTACGCTCCCGCCGCATCGCCCGTGTCGTCGGTCGTCGCGCACGCGTCACGAAGCCCGTCGAGGACCGTCGCGGCGCTCATCGGATCGAGGTAGAGCCGGGAGACGGTGTGGCCGATCCCGGTCGCGGCGAGGCGCTCGACGCCGCCGTCGCGCTCGCGATCGATGAAGCCGTTGACGACGAGGTAGTCGACGACGGCGTCGGTAACCGCCGCGAGACGTCCCTCGTCGTCCGTCTGGGTCGCGTAGAGGGTGTTGTCGAGGAACTCCAACAGCCCCTCGCGGGTGGCGGCGAACCCCGAGGCGACCGTCGCGAGCACGTGCGTCCGGAGCGCGGGCTCGGCGGCGAGTTTCGATCGGACCGGCTCCGCGTCCGCCCAGACGTATCGGTCGAACAGCTCGTCCATCGTGTCCGCGTCCGTCGCGAGGAGGACGGCCTCCCCGTACGGATCGAGTCCGGGTCGCCCCGCCCGGCCGCACATCTGGTGGACTTCCAGGACGTCGAGCGGTTTCATCCCGCCGAAGTCGCCGTCGTACCGCCGCCAGTCCCGGACGATCACTCGTCGAGCGGGCGTGTTGACGCCGGCCGCGAGCGTCGGCGTCGCACAGACCACCTTGATCAGCCGGTCGCGGAACGCGTCCTCGACGAGGCTCCGGTGTTCGCTCGCGAGCCCCGCGTGATGGAACGCCGCGCCCGCTTCGACGGCCGACGCGAGGTCCTCGGACGTCTCCGTGTCCGAGACGTCCCGCAGGTCCCCGGCGAGCTCGCGGAGCCGGTCTCGCTCGTCGGTCGTGAGTCTGGGGCCCGTCACGCCCGTCAGCTTCCGGGCCGCGCTCTCGGCGTTCCGGCGGGAGTTGACGAACACGAGCGAGGAGCCGCCCTGCCCGTCCTCCTCGGTGTCGAGGGCGTCGCCGACGAGCGCCGCGGTTTGGTCCTCGCCGCTCCCGACCGGAACCTCCGTTTGGGACCCGTCGTCGAAGTTGATCGCGCTGCCGTAGTGAACGCCCATCCTGAGATCGATCGGTCGCCAGTCGGACTCGACGAGTTCGGCGTCGAGCCAGTCGGCGATGGTCGCGGCGTTGCCGACGGTCGCCGAGAGCGCGACCGTCTGGAGGCCGGGGTTCAGCCGGCGGAGCTTCGCGAGCGTGACCTCGAGCGTCGGTCCCCGCCCGGCGTCGTCGACGAGGTGCACCTCGTCCGAGACGACGCACGTCAGATCGTCGATCCACGGCGCGCCGTTCCGAACGAGCGAGTCGACCTTCTCGGAGGTGGCGACGATGACGTCGCGGGTCGCGAGCCACTCGCCGTCCGAGTCGTAGTTTCCCGTCGAAACGCCGACGGTGACGCCGAACTCCTCGAAGCGCTCGAACTCCGTCTTCTTCTCCGAGGCGAGCGCGCGGAGCGGGACGATGTAGAGGGCCTTCCCGCCCCGCTCGACCGCGGAGAGCATGGCGAGCTCGGCGATGAGCGTCTTCCCCGACGCGGTGGGGACCGCCGCGACGAGGCTCTCACCGTCGACGACGCCCGCGTCGACGGCCGCCTCCTGGGGCGGATACAGATCGGTGACGCCCTCCGCTTCGAGCGCTTCGCCGACGCCCGCGGGAAGTCCGGAGAGCGAACTCGGTTGCATTACCTCCCCTTGATCCCCGATCCGGTTTAAAACGTCGGAACGCGCGGGCTCACACCGTGTCGTCGGGGTCGTGTTCGTCGGCCATCCGCGACGCCTCCGTGGCGAATCGCTCGACGTTCTCGGATGCGGTCTCGCCCAGTGCGTCGTCGCCGACGTCGCGCGCGGCGGTGATCCCGTTCCCCGTGAACAGTCGCTGCTCGGCCAGTTCCTTCGTGTGGACCCGCGTCCCGTCCGTCGTCGCGTAGGTCAGCCGGACGAGCCCCTTCGAGTCGAACTCCCGATCGACGAGCCAGACTTCGGTCATCGTGACGGACTCCGCGCCTCGCAGTGGTAAAAGGGCCGGTCCGCAGCGGACTGGCACGCCGCGGGCCGGCGGTCGGTCGAGCCACCGCCTGCGTCCGGCTCTCGCGGCGACCGTCTCCGACGGGTCGCCACGGCTTTGTACCCGCTTGTCGTACGCCGCTGTATGCGTGTGAAGTTCGATCGCGACACCTGCATCGGGATGTTCCAGTGTGTCGCCGAGTGGGACGGGTTCGAGCGGGACGAGGACGCCGGGAAGGCGGTTCTCCTCGAGAGCGAGGCGGAGGACGACGACGTCTTCGTCGTCGAGGTACCGGACGGGGAGGAGTACGACGCGACGTTCGCCGCACGGGTGTGCCCGGTCGACGCGATCGAGGTGTACGAGGACGGCGAACAGGTCGTGTAGGTCGATCCGACGCACGGGGTCGACCCGCGCCTACCGGGTGACTACTCCCCCTTACACTATAAATAGTGATGGAGCCTGTGGTCGAGACGTACGATGGCAGCTCCGCTCTCACCTTCGGCGGTACGGGACGCGATCGACTCCAGCGATCCGGTCGCGATACTCGACGTTCGACAGTCGCTCGACTACGTCAACGGGAACGTCATGGAGAGCACGTGGGTCCCGCGAAGCGACCTCGAACGCCGACTTCCGGTGCTGGTTCCGAACCGCTCGACGCCGATCGTCCTCTGTGACGATCGCGGCGAGCGCGCCCCGCTCGACGCGCACTGGATCGAGTCGCTCGGCTACGACCGCGTCGACTATCTGGACGGCGGGATCGCGGCGTGGCGGGACGCCGGGATGGACCTCGTGGAGGCGGTCGACGGCGTCCACGCGACGGCGTTCGGCTACGAGAGCAAGGAGTTCGGCGAACGGGTCGAGGTGTCACGGGACCTCCCGAAGCTGGACCCCGACGAGGTGGCGGAGCGGCGGGAGGACCTCACCGTCGTCGACGTGCGGAACCCTCCCGAGTACGAGCGGTACGGGACGATCCCCGGGTCGATCAACGTCGAGGGCGTCGACCTCGCGTTGTACGCCGACGAGCTCCGGGACGACGAACCGCTGGTCGTCCACTGTGCCGGTCGAACGCGGAGCATCATCGGTACTGCGACCCTCCAGGCGCTCGGGATCGAGGACGTGTACGAGCTGGAAAACGGGACGATGGGCTGGGAACTCGCGGGCCACGAACTGGAGGCGGGTCCCGGTCAACCGGACGCCGTCGACGTCGACTCCGACCGACATCGTCGTCTCCGGTCGTCCGTCGAGGAACTCCTGCAGGGATCGGACGCGTCGTACCTCTCTCCGACCGAACTGGCGGCGCTCCGCGCCGAGACCGACGACGGACGGACGACGTATCTCTTCGACGTACGGACCGAACCGGAGTTCGAGACGGGACACATCCCCGGGGCGCGCTCCGTCGCCGGCGGACAGCTCATCCAGACCGCCGGCCGACACATCGCCGTCCGGGACGCGGCGATCGTCCTCGTCTCGGAGACGCACGTCCGGTCGTCGATAACCGCGTACTGGCTCGCCGAGATGGGGTATCAGAACGTCCACGTGCTTCGTGGCGGGACCACCGCCTGGGCGGACGCCGGCTCCGACCTCGTCGAGGGGGCCGAGACGATCGAACCGATCGGCAGCGATCGGGTCGCAGCGGCGGTCACGACCGTCTCCCCGGACGACCTCGCCGACCTGCGTGACACCGATCGACCGACGGTTCTCGACGTCGGCGCACGCGAGCCGTACGCGGACGGTCACGTGCCCGGCGCGGCGTGGGCACCCCGCTCCGAGATCGAGTCCGCCATCGCCGCCGAACACGAGGACGGCGGGACGCTGGTGCTGACGTGCGAGTCGGGCGAGACGTCCGCGTTCGCGGCGGCACAACTCGAGCACTGCCGAGCCTCGGCCGAGGGACTGCGGGGTGACGCGTGCGATGCCGTCGCGTCGGTCGAATCGCTCGCGGACGACGTCACGATCGTCGTTCTCGAGGGGGGCGTGGCGGCATGGCGGGGCTCCGGGCACGACGTCGAGACGGGGGACGGACGAACGGTGATCGAGCCACACGAGGCGGTACGGAAGCCGTACGCACAGGGAACACGGGAGATGAAGCGGTATCTGGAGTGGGAAGAGAACCTCGTCGAATGACTCGGCGGGCTACAGCCGGTCGGCGACGTCCTCGGCGAAGTAGGTGAGGATCAGGTCCGCGCCCGCCCGCTTCAGCGAGAGCAGCGACTCGTATGCGACGTCCTCCAGATCGAGCCATCCCTTCTCGGCGGCCGCGTGCAGCATCGCGTACTCGCCGGAGACGTTGTACGCGGCGATCGGGTGATCGAACTCCCGGCGCAGGTCGGCGACGACGTCGAGGTACGGCAACCCCGGCTTCACCATCAGCACGTCAGCGCCCTCCTCGACGTCGATACGTGCCTCACGAAGTGCCTCGCGGCGGTTCGCGGGATCCATCTGGTAGTGCCGGCGGTCGCCGAACGCGGGCGCGCCGTCGGCGGCGTCCCGGAACGGGCCGTAGAAGGCGGACCGGTACTTCGCGGCGTAGCTCAACAGCGCCACGTCCTCGTGGCCCGCCTCGTCGAGCGCGTGCCGGATCGCTTTCACCTGTCCGTCGGTCATCGCCGAGGGTGCGACCATGTCCGCGCCCGCGTCGGCCTGTGAGACCGCCGTTCTCGCCAGCAGCGGTAGCGTCTCGTCGTTGCGGACGGTGAGCGTCGGGTCCGTCTCCGCGGTGTCCTCTATCACGCCGCAGTGACCGTGGTCGGTGTACTCGCACAGACAGACGTCGCCGACGACGTACGCGTCCGTCTCGGCCGTGATCGCCCGGATCGCCCGCTGGACGACTCCGTCGTCGGCGTACGCCCGAGAGCCGTCCGAATCCTTCGAGTCCGGGATCCCGAAGAGGATGACTGCTTCCACGCCCGTCTCGCGGATCTCCTCGACGCGAGCGACGGCGTCGTCGACCGGGACGCGCTCGTGGCCGGGCATCGTCTCGATGGGAACGCGCTCGTCGGTCGTGGCGTCGACGAAGACGGGCGCGATCAGGTCCGACGCCGCGAGGTTCGTCTCGCTGACCAGCGGTCGGACGCCGTCGGTGCGGAGTCGCCGCGGTCGATCAACGGGGTGCATATCCGGTCGTTGGTCCCCGGCCGTCTTTTACTCGGCGGAGTCGATGTCGATCCGATCCTCGAGCGCCGCGAGCTCGTCGGACTCCGCGAGCTCCTCGAGCCGTTCGCGGAAGTGCTCCTCACAGAGACCGACGGTGACGCCGTCGGTCTCGGCCCCGTATGCGGCCTCCCGGTCACAGTAGTGACAGTGCATACACGATCCGAGGGCGTCTGCGGGTATAACCGTGTTCGTCAGAGGTCGATCGGCTTCGGCCGATCGCAACGTGAGGGTCGTCACTCCGTGACGTGAGTCGGCCGTCACTCCAGGACGTGAGTCGGCCGTCACTCCAGGACGTGAATCGGCAGTCACTCCAGGACGCGAATCGGCAGTCACTCCAGGACGTGCTTCGCGTCGTACGAGCCGAGCACCCGGACCCATCCCTTCTCGGCGATCGCCTCGACGTCCTCGACGGCCGCCGCGAGGTGGTCCTCGTACAGCCCGGCGTCGACGTCGAAGTGGAACACGTAGTCGCCGAGTCGCTCGCCGCTCGGTCGCGACTCGATCCGCGAAAGGTTGAGGTTGCGCTCCGCGAACGCCTCCAGAAGCTCCAACAGGAGGCCGGGGTAGTTGTCGTTCGGATAGACGATCAGCGTCGTCTTCCCGCCCGCATCCGAGCGCGCGGCCGCCGGCTCGACGACGAGGAACCGGGTCGCGTTCGAGGTGCGATCCTGGATCCCCTCCGCGAGGATCTCCAGGTCGTCACCCGCGTTGTCCGGGTGTCCGATGCCGGCGATTCGGGCGTCCTCGCGGGCGCGCTCGACGCCGCGGGCGGTCGAGGCGACCGCCTCCAGTCCGACCGACGGGTAGTTGGCCTCCAGCCAGTCGCGACACTGCGCGAGCGCCTGCGAGTGGCTGGCGACGACCTCGAACTCCGACGACTGCGCGAGCAGGGCGTGTCGGATCGGCGTGACGATCTCGCGGGTGACCGCGACGTCGTGTTCCGCGAGCGCGTCGAGGCTCTCGGTGACCGACCCCTCGATGCTGTTCTCGATCGGAACCACTCCGCGCTCGAACTCCCCGTTCGCGACGGCGTCGACGATGGCCGTGACGGACTCGCGAAACGACACCTCGGCGGCGACGGCCCGCGCCGCACGGTGTGAGTACGTGCCGGCGGGGCCGAGCGTGACGGCGTTCATCGAATCTCCTTATAAGACCCGGGGGGAAAAGCGTGGCGGGGATCGACCTGTCCCGAAGCGTTGCGGAGATCACCGTCACGGTGTGACGGGAATCGAACGCCACGCCGGTCACATGAAGTCCGCGATACCCGACTGCTTGTTGGTGTCGTCCTCGAAGACCGACTCCAGCGCCTCCTCTAACACGTAGAGTCGCTGTTTGGTGTACGGGCGACAGCCGAACCGTTCGGCGACCTCGATGGCCGTGTCGACGTACTTGTTCACCGACCCCTCATGGACGGTGAGGGTGACCCGGCCGCCGCACTCTCGACAGTCGCCCGTCAGGGGCATCCGGCGATACTTCTCGCCACAGTCGAGACAGCGAGTTTCCTGTCTCGAGAAGGCCCGGAGGTTCCCGATGATGTCCGGCAGGAAGTGGTACTCGATCACGCGTTCGGCGACGTCGGTCTCGTCGACCGCGCGCAGCTTCCGGGCCAGTTCCAACTGGGCGTCCATCTTCTCCATCATGTCGCCGAGCGTCTTGTACGCCGACAGGTCCGGCCCCATCGCGATGTCCGTCGTGTCGTGGGTGTGATCGAACCCGCGGTACTCGTCGTCGGTTCCCAGCGTGTCCTCACCCAGTTGGATCAGGTCCTCGACGTCGCCCGGATCGGCCATCTCGCGGGTCGCCTCGTAGAACGCGAGGGGATACTGACGGACGATGTCCATGTTGTGCGCCTCGTCGTCGATCTCGGAGGGATCGATCCGCGAGGACATCACGAGGGGTGCGTCCATGCGCCCGCCTCGCTGGTTCGGCAAGTAGGTCTTCGAGAAGTTGAGCAAGCCGTCCATCAGGAGCATGACGCAGTCCTCGTCGCCGTCACACTGCGCGACCGCCATCCCGTTCGCAACGAGCGTGTGCGTCTCCGCGACGGTCAGGTTGTACGTGTGCGCCACGTCGCTTTCGAGGTACTCCACGGAGGCGACCTCGTCGGTCGCGACGCCGCCGTCCGCGATGGTCTCGGGGCCGGCCGCTTCGGTCGCCGCGGCCACCGCAGTCGCTCCGTCGCCGTACGGCTCGCAGGGTATCGAATCACCGACGTCCAGCTCGCGCGCCGGGACCCTCCGAACGGCACCGTTCACCGCTCGAAGCATCGCGTGGTCCGGAGTCACCCGGATCGAGCGTCCGTGTCGCGTTTCGATCCGGACGAGATGGTCCTGACTCCGGTGTTTCGAGACGGCGGTCACCGGTTTCATCGTCGGTTCGCCGCGCTCGTCGATCGACGGCACTCGAACCGCTCCGTCGAGCTCCTCGACGAGCGTCCCGAAGTCGTCCTGCTCGGGGTCGTCCAACCGCTCCTCGACGAATTCCTCGATCGTTTTGCGGTGCCACCCTGCGTCGTCTCGATACTCGATCCTCGTCTCCGGGTGGAAGCAGTTCCGCCGCTTCGCGGCGTGGAAGTACGGATGAGCATACCCGACTGCGGCCGAGGTGAACCCGACCACTCTCCCGACGGTCGCCGCGCTCGTGTGCGGTGCCATCCCGAAGACGAGCTCGCCGACGAGGTCGTCGCGCTCGTTGAGCTCGTAGAAGCGGGGCAGGTCGTAGTACTGCTCGAGGAGGTCGTCGACGAACTCCGCCGTCTTCATCATGTGCTCGGCCGCGCCGTCCGAGAGCACGACGTCCTGTACCTTCAACTCGATCAGCTGGTCGTCGTGACGCAGGGGGTCGCCGTCGATGTCGGTCTCGTAGCCGAGCTCGCGGAAGTGACCGGCGGTGACGTCGAGCTCCTCCGGTCGGACTGCGGTGACCGGGAGGTCGGTCATGTCGTATCGGACGGTCCCATCCTTGAACGACGTGACGCCGTTTTTCGCGCGGAGCACGCCCTTCTCGATCGGCTCCGGCGTCTTGTTCCTGGAGGTGAGCCCCTGTACCCCTTTCAGGATCTCGAAGGCGGCCTCGCGCTCGCCGACCTCCGCTAAGGCGTCGTGGTACGCCTCGTTGAGGTCCACGTCCTGGTACGTCGCCGCGGTGACCTCCCACTCGCAGTGGGGACACTCCACGCGGCCCGCCTCGTCCGGCTGACAGACGGTGCCGCAGTCGCCGCACTCGTAGTGCGGTTCCGTGTGCGTCTCGCAGTCGGGGCAGGCGGCCCGGTACGTGTGGGTGCCACAGGACGGACACTGTCGGTCTGCCACCTCCAGTTCGTGGTGACCGCGCCGCCCCCGATCGTCCATCGCTCGGGCGGCCTCCGCGACGTCGCGCTGCGGACCGCCCGCCTCGTTGATCGGAAAGAGGGTGTGAACGGCCGGCGAGAGGTCGCGGCTCTCCGACTTCTCCGGGCGACCCATCCGGTTCCCGATCCGGGTCGGCGCACGCTCGCGCACCTCGAACGGCGCGACCTCGTTGACCGCCCGCATCGCGCTCTCACCGCCGTCCCACGCCCGAGCCGTCGCCGAGAGGTCGTCCCACTCCTTTCGGAGGCCGTCGTCGACGCCGAGCGAGCGAGCGAGCGGCCGCCACGTCGGGATCCGCAGCGCGTCCGTCGTCTGAGTGTGCTCGACGAGCAGCGCTTCGAGCGCGGTGCGGGTCGCCTCCGTGTGCTCGATCGCCAACACGCTCCCGGCGATCTCGCCGTCGGCGACCGCGTCCGCGAGCGCCTCGAATCCCGCCACTGAGAGATCGTGCCACAGGTACGTGTACTCCGGATGGAGCGGACAGTCGTACGACTCCGCCCACGCCAGCGCCTCGTCGGCATCCGGGCGTTCGAGGTCGACGTGGGGGTCGTCCGAGAGCGCTTGAACGTCAGCCCCCGCCGCCTCGAACTCCTGGGCCCACCACTCGTGGACGTACGCGGCGGGCGCGAGAGCGTGGTTGTTCTCGACGAACTCCCCGTAGTTGACGAGGTACTCGCCGAGATCGAGGATGCGTTCGATCCCGTTTCGGACCGCCAGCGCCTCCGCCGGATCGTCGATCCGCCGGACCTCGCCGTTCGCGAGCTTCACCGTCGGCCCCTCGATGGAGTCGACCGGGACGACCCCGTGTGCCTTCCCCGGACGCTCGGTTTTGATCTGCGTTCCGGCCGCGAGGAAGTCGTCGACGACGTGCATCGCCGCGGGATGCACCCCGCCGGTCGCGAACCCGTGGTTGCGCGCCCGTCCGTACCGCAGCCGGAACCCGCCCGGCTCCGAGGGATGCGTGAACACCGGACGTCCGGCGATCAGGTCGCGGAGAAACTTCTGGGAGGGTTTCGCTCGCGGCGGGCCCGACGGTCCGTCGTCGACGTCCTCGGGTGTCGCATCCGTGTCGCCGCCGTCGTCGTGTGCTCCTCCCTCGGCGGCTCCCGCTCCCTCGCCCGCGTCCCCGTCGGCGTCACCGCCGTCATCACCGATCGTCCCGTCGATGAGGTCCTGGAGCCACGGCCAGTCGACCTCGTCCAGATCGCGAGTGTACCGCTGTATCTTCGGGGCCTTCAGGGCGATCCCTTCGGCCGCGACGAGACACATCCCCCCGCGCGCGGAGTTGGTGCCGACGCGCTCTAAGTCCCGGAACCCCGACACCTCCTCGTCACCGGTCGCCTCGCCGTCGAGCATGATCGGGATGTGCTCGGCGATGAACTTCGACTCCTTGTCCTTCGGGGTGTACTGGAGGCCCGTCTCCTTGTCGTATAAGGCGATCTCCTCGGCGTAGCGCTCGACCTCCTCGGTTCGCGGCTTGTACTCGTCGATCCCCAGCAGCGACCGGGCGTAGTCGGCGACGAGCACGGACAGCGCCTGTGCGGTCCCTCCGGCCGAGCGGATCGGTCCGGCGTAGTACACGTTGACGAACTCGGTTCCGTCGTCGTTCTCCAGCAGTTCGACGCGGTCGATCCCCTCGATCGGCGCGGCGACGACACCCTCGGTGAGCAGCGCGACCGCGGTGCGGACCGCGCCCTCGACCTTGCCGGCGCGGGAGTCGTACTCCCCGACCGTCCCCTCGACGAAGTCGGTAACGAGTTCCAGGGCCGCCTCCTCGCGAGACATCTCGCCTTCGAGTTCGCGGACGCGCTCGGCGACGCCGTCGATCCCCAAGATGTTCTCGACGCGGTCGGCCATGTCGCGGGCGACCGGGATCTCGATCTCGGGCTCGGGGTCCTTTCCCTGCCCTTTCGCCGCCTCCGCGACGTCGAACGCCTCGTCGAGTCGCTCCTCGATCCGGGCGAAGTAGCGCTCGTCGTCCGGCCTCATCCGCGTCCTCCGTCCCCCGACACGCCCCGTCTCCGATCCATCAGAGCCACAGATCCAGGTCGGTGACCGGGTCGTGATCGCGCTCCAGCGGCTCCGCGAACGCGCGCAGGTGACACTCGCCCGCCCAGACGGTCGCGGCGTCGAGGTGCCCCGCGAGCGCCTGTCCGCTCGGCCGCGACAACACCGCGTGGGTGTGCGCGAAGACGTCGCCGTCGAGCAGCGACACGTTGCCGACGCAGGCGGCGACCTCCAGCGGCTCGTCGAACGTCACCGACCGGTACTCGGTGTCCTCCTGGTCGTAGAACCAGACGTCGGCGTCCTGTACCGCACCGAGCGCCGTGAACCACCCCGCCTCGACCGACTCCTCGCGGGCGAGGTCCTCGATCTCCTCGCGCCAATCGGCTCCCGTCTCGAACCGTGCGACGTACTCGGCCGTCGGCTCGACTTCCCGATAGTGCATAGGAACCGGTGACGGTCCACGGGGGCAAAAAGGCTTCACTCGCCCCGGTCTCGAGGCGTCTGTCGCGATCTCCGAATCGCGTATTTCTATATCGCGATATGTGATTTATCACGGCCGAGCGGGATCGCCGTCCCTGGTTCGGATCGGCGTAACAACTCGTACGCGGTCGAAAACTGGCGCAGCGTCTCTCTGCGCTCGGGGCCCTGAAACGGGCTATCTGCGTTAAAAGGGGGCCTGCGGACCTTCGTCGTCCTCGCCGTCGCCGCTCGTCTCGCCGGGGAACGAGGGCGACGTGCCGCCCGTGCCGCCGAGGTCGCCGTCCGCGCCGGCACCCATGCCGGTGTCGGCGTGGACGGACTCGATTTCGGGAATCTCCTTGACCATTCGCGACTTGATCGCTTGAATCGTCATCGGGGAGATGCCACAGCCCGAGCAGGCACCGCCGAGCTGAATGTGGACCTCGCCCGTCTCGCGGTCGAGGTGACTGATCGCGGCGCTCCCGCCGTGCATCTGGATCTGCGGGAAGTTGCGCCGCAGGAAGTTCGTGATCCGCTCGCGGAGATCGTTGTCCGCGTCGCTCGTTTCCGTGCTCATACGTCTCGGTTGGTGGTCGCCGTGCTTATGTGTTTGGTTCGTTTTCCCGATCCGTCGCCTCGTGCGGCGTTCGAATCGCTCCGGGCCCTCGAGCAGTACCCCTCGTCGTTCACTCGGAGCGATCGACGCCGAGCGTCCGGTGGAGCTCCTCCTCGATCCGATCGACGTACGTCTCCAGTACGTCCTCGAACGTCTCGTCGTCGACGAGGACGCCCTGTAGGCGCTCGCGCGGGTTCTCCGGGAGTTCGACCCGGAACTCACCGTCCTCGTAGAACGGTTCGGACTCGTTGAGCACCATCTGGTCGATCCCGTGGATCAGCTCCGAGTCGTACCGTTCGTTCATCCGGTTGAAGGCGTTCTTGTACGCCCGCTGGAGCTCCTGGAAGTAGTGTACGTACTTGTCCTCGAACTTCTCCGGATCGAACTCGTCGGCCATACTCGGACGTCGGTCGTCGACGGGAAAAAGACGGTCGATCGCGGGCTGCGTCCCTGAACCCCGGGTTCGTCAACGGGAGGCTTTCCGATCCGGGGAGCGCCGAGCCATCTCTGATAAACTCCATATGGCAATACACAATCCTCACTTGTTCGCCGGGCGATGAACGGGAACGCCCGGAGGCGTCGTCGGAAGGAACGCGCTGCTCACGGAGCCCGTGCAGCGAGATGCGGGTCGTTCACGGAGTGTCGATCTTCGATGAGGCCGCGTCGGCCTCGGCCGTCGGCTATCGCGTCACCCGATGATCGCGAGGACCGCGAGCATCGCGGCGGCGGCGGCGGGCGGGATGGTGAGGTTGTCGTCGACGGCGACGTCGCGGATCACCGGCGGCAACCCGTCGGCGATCGTCGCGGCGCTCGCTCCGGCGACCGCGACGGCGACACCCGCGGTCGTCCCGAACGCGGGCACGGTAAACGGCGTCGCGAGCGCGACACAGACGAGAAACATCGCGACCCACACGGCGGGGCGTTTCGGCTCCGTCGCCGCGTTGTCACCGAGCGCGCCGCTCACCGGATCACCGAGCGACAGCATCCACATCGCAGGGATCGCGATCGACGGGCTCGCGACCGACGTGGCCGCCAGCAGCCCGACCCCGGTCATGCTGAGCTGATACAGCGCGTAGCCGGCGACGCCGTCGGCCTCGTACTCGCGTACCAACGCGTCGTACAGCGGGTCGAGCGGACCCGCGGCGTCTGACAGTCGAAGCGCCTCCAGCACGGTGACGACGACGAGTCCCGCGACGAGCAGGTATCCCGTCTCCGTCCACGAGAGCCACCCGAGGAGGTACGGAACCGGGTACAGGGTTCCTCCCGCGTGGACCAGTCGACGCTCGAACTCGATGCGCTCGCGCCAGTCCGCCGCAGGGAGGGTCACGTCAGTTCGTCTCCACGTCGGTTTCGACGGGTTCGTACCGATCGAGGAGCCCCTCGAACCCGTCTCCCGCACGCAACGCGGCCAGCTCGTCCGCCAACTCGTCGACGGGAACGCGTCCCTGTGCCGCGGAGTCGCGCTCGCGCACCGTTACGGTCGCTTCGCCGTCGCTTTCGACGCCGTCCCGGTCGACGGTGACACAGAACGGGGTCCCGACCTCGTCCTGACGTCGGTAGCGCCGACCGATGGAACCGGAGTCGTCGTACGCCACCGACAGCCCGGCCTCGCGGAGGTCGGCGGCCACGCGGTCTGCCAGTTCCGTCAGGCGCTCGTCGCTGGTGACGAGCGGGAACACGGCGGCGTCGCGGGGCGCGATCTCCGGCTCCAAGGCGAGGTACGTCCGCTCCTCCCCGTCGACCTCGTCCTCGCGGTAGGCGTGCGCGAGCAGCGTCTGGACCGTTCGGCCGACGCCAAAGGAGGGTTCGACGACGTGCGGCGTGATGTGCTCGCCGTTCTCGGTGACCGTCTCGATCGAGAAGTTCGCGACGTCGGCGTCGACCTCGCACGTCTCACGATCGTCGCCGTCGCCGATCTCGACCGTGACCGTGTCCTGCTCGAACGCGTCCGGATCGCGCTCCGCGAGCGTTTCGAGGGCGTCGGCGACCGCCGCGGCGTCCCCGCCGAACTCGGGGCCGAGCGTCGCCATGTCCGGGTCGACGGTCGCGCGCTCGACCGTCTTCGGCTCCTCGTAGCGTTTGAACACGGTAAAGGAGTCGTCGCCGTACTCGTCGTGTTTCGAGAGGTCGTAGTCGCCGCGGGACGCGAAACCGGCGATCTCGACCCAGTCGCCGTCGATCTCCGACTCCGCGTCCCAGCAGTCGGCGGCGTAGTGGGCGCGCTCGCCCGCGAGGTGCTGGCGGAATCGGAACCGATCGGGATCGACGCCGACCCGGTCGTACCACCGCTGGGCCACGCCGAGGTAGTAGCCGACCCACGCGGAGCCGATGACTCCCTCGTCTATCGCCTCGCCGACGGTCGTCTCGAGGTAGTCGCCGTCCTCGCGCTCCTGTTCAGTCGCCGGGTACAGCCGAACCTCGACGTCTGCGACCCGCTCGATCGGTGGCTCGTCCGTCTCGGGGTCGATGAACTGTTCCAACTCCGCCTGCGTGAACTCCCGGAGGCGGAGCAGACCGCCGCGCGGAGAGATCTCGTTGCGGTAGGCGGGACCGATCTGGGTGATCCCGAACGGGAGGCTCCCCCGGGCGTACTCCTTCAAGCGCGGGAACTCGACGAAGATCCCCTGTGCTGTCTCCGGTCGCAGGTAGCCGGGCTGGGAGTCCCCCGGCCCGATGTCGGTCCGGAACATGAGGTTGAAGTCCTCGACCGCCTCGCCGGCGAGGGGGGTACCACACGACGGACAGGCGATATCGTGGTCGGCGATCAGCGCCTCGACCTCCTCGCCGGGGAGCGCCTCGGCGTCCTCGACGTCGGTGGCGTCCTCGACGAGGTGGTCCGCTCGGTGGGACTCGCCGCACTCGCCGCACTCCACGAGCATGTCGTCGAAGCCGTCGAGGTGACCGGACGCCTCGAAGACGGCCTCGGGCATGATCGTGGGCGCTTCGATCTCGCGGTTCCCCTCCTTGATGGTGAAGCGATCGCGCCACGCCTCCTCGACGTTCCGCTTCAGGGCCGCGCCCTGCGGTCCGAACGTGTAAAACCCGGCGGTGCCACCGTACGCGCCGTTCGAGCCGAAGAAGAACCCTCGTCGCTTCGCCAGTTCGACGAGGTCGGCGCTCGCCATTCAGATGCCCTCCAGGAGGTCGACGTCGCGGACGATGCCCACGAGCTCGCCGCCGCTCACGAGCGGGGCCTGCTCGATGTCGTTGGCGATCATCTCCTGGGCGACCTCCTTTGCGGTTCGGGTCCCGGAGACGGTCACGAGGTCGCTCGTCATGAAGTGACGCGTCTCCTCGGCCGGGATCTCGACGTTCCGAGTCGGAAGGTACCGTGCACCGATCGCCTTGATCCCCTCCCAGGACCACTCGGAGTCCTGTTCGGCGATGGAGTTACCGGTGCTCGCCTCGCCCTCGACGACGCGGGCGACCGCGAGGATGTCGACCTCGGTGAGGATGCCGGCCATCCGCGCGTCGTCACCGAGCACGACGACGTAGGGAACGTCCGCGAGGCCGATCTCGCGTTCCGCGACCGGGAGCGGCGTCCCGACGTACGTGGTGTTGACCGTCCGAGTCGCGAGCGGTCCGACCTCGCGTTCCCCGTCGACCTCGCCGCGAGCGATGGCCCGAACGACGTCGGTGACGGTGACGATCCCGCCGAGCGCGTCGCCGTCGACGACCGGCAGACGGCGGGACTGCTCGGCGACCATCGTCGCGGCCGCCTCACGGAGGTCGTCGCTCGCCTCGACGGTCGGGACCTCGCGCATCAACAGCGCGAGCTGGTCTTCGTCCGGCTGTTCGATCAGATCGTCCCGCGAGACGAGCCCGCGGTACACCTCCTCGCCGTCGACCTCTTTGACCACCGGTACCGAGGAGAATCCGTACTCCTGGATGTACTCTAAGACGTCGTTTCGGCTGCCGGGAATCTCGACCACGACGAGATCCGCCCGCGGAGTCATGGCGTCGGACACGTTCATGACCCGTCCTTTGCCGTGCCACCTCTTGTATACTGCGAAGCGATTCGTCGTGTGCGCGCGAACGTGACCGACCGGAACGGCTATCGACGCGAGTTCGAGCATACGTCCGGCTCACGGCTGTATTGAAAACGAACGGTCCATCTATCCGAATATTACTGCATGACTGTGCTCAATATCCCCGTCTCATGCTATCGATCCGCAACCCTTATTACTGGCTGCTGGTTGATGTCAACCATGTCACGGAGTTCCACTCCCTGGGACGAACCGGACCCTGATCGTCGGCCGACGGAACTGCCGACGGGTGCGGAGACGATCCCGACGCCGTCGACGGACGTAATGGCGTCCATCGACGCCTCCCAGTCCCGACCGGAGCTCGTGATCGCCGACGTCTCTCGCGAGAACGCGTGGATGTCCGTCGACGAGACGGACGCCACCGTCCTCGAGGAGTGGTGTTGAGTCGATAGCGACCGTTCTTTCCTCGACCGTCTCCTCGCTGGGTCACTCCACGGAGCGTGACCGCTGCCGGGGCTACTCGTCGGAGCACTACTCGTCGGGGCGACGGTCCAGTCCCGTCTCCCACCCTCGCAGCAGCGACGCGATCGTCCGGCACGTCGGAACCGACACCGCGGTCGCGTCGGCGCGATCGACCACGGCCCCGTAGATCGCGTCGACCTCGGTCCGCCGCCGGTTCTCGACGTCCTCGCGCATCGACGAGTGGTTGGTCGCGGTGTCGTCGGCCACCCGTTCGAGGGCGGCGACGGCCTCGTCGTCCGCGAGGTCGACACCTTCGACCCGCGCGACACGGGCGACCTCGCGGGCGGTCTCGCGGGCCACGTCGCCCGCCGGCCCGTCCAGGGTCGTTCCGTTGTCGGTCCGTGCGAGCGCCGAGGGGCCGTTTATCCCCGCGTTGACTGCGAGCTTCTCGTAGCGGCGGCGGGGCATGTCCGACGCTGCGACCGCCTCGACGCCCGCGTCCTCGAACGCCGATCGGACCCGCTCGGCGATCGGATCCGGACCGCCGGACAGCGACCCGACCGCGATCTCACCGACGCCCGTACACGACACGCGTCCCGGCTCGCGGAACCGTGCGCCGTACGTCGCCGTCCCGGCGAGGACGACCGTGTCGAGCGCGGCGACGAGCCGCTCCTCCGTGAGCCCGTTGGCCAGCGAACAGACCGCCTCGTACGTTCCCGTTGCGAGCCCGCGGGCCGCCTCGTCGACGTCGTACGCCTTCGTCGTCACGAGCGCCAGCTCCGCCGACCGACCGTACCCGTCCGTCACCGCCCGCGGATGAACGTGTGCGTCGACAGCGCCCTCGATACGGAGACCCTCCTCCCGTATCCGTCGCATGTGCGGGTCCCGCCCGACGAGCGTGACGTCGTGTCTGCGGGCCAACAGCCCGCCGACGAGGCTGCCGAGCGCGCCCGCACCGTAGACGAGCACCTCCATGGCTCCGGTCACGTCCGGAGGGAGCAAAGAAATGACGGTCGATCGGACCCCATCGACGGCGGCGGCCGACCGGTGTCCGGGACGCGGTCGCTACGCCTCCTCGAGCCGCTCGTACACCGACTCGACCAGCTCACCGGTCTCCGCGATGATCTCGTCCATCTCCTCGTCGTCGACGGCGAACCCGAGCAGGCGGGCGACCTTCATGATCGAGACGTGGTAGACGAGCTGTTCGCCGGGTTCGATCTCCTGGATCACCATGTTACACGGGAACAGCGCACCGATCCGGCCGTCGGTCGCCGAGAGCGCGCGGTCGGCGATCGCGGGGTTACACGCCCCGAGCACGTAGTAGGGGTCACGGTCGGCGTCGACCTTCTCGTTCAACAGCTCCGAGGGGGAGAACTCGACGGGGACGCCGAAGCCTGCGTCCGTACACACCGTCCGAACGCGTTCGACGGCCTCGTCGTGGTCCATCTCGAGCGTCGCTCGTTTCTCGCCGAGGTCGTCGGGGTCAAGCGCCGCGGGATCGAACGGGAGCGTCATGACTCATGATTGGGGTCGCTCGGGCAAAAGGGTGGGGGACGGCGGCGATCCGGACCGCTCGCTACTCGGTCGCGACGGGACCGGAGCCGACGACGCTCTCGACGGCGTCGACGAACTCGCCGCGGCTCTCGAACAGGGGGCGGTCGGTGTCGACCAACACGGCGTCGAGCTCTTTGGGGCCGTCGGGCGTTCTGACGACCGCGTCGCCCTCCTGGGTTCGGACGTCGCTGTTCTTCGCGGGCCACGTGAGACGGGCGGCGACGCGAGCGATCGGCTCGCCGTCGACGTCGGGACCGTCACCGAGTTCGACCGCGGGCTCGGCCTCCTCGGCGTCCTCCGCTTCGGTGTCGCTCATACCTCGCGGTTCCGTTCCATCGGGCCTAACGTTTTCGATCGCTTCACGTCTCCGCGCGTCGGATGGGACTTTCGCCGGGTGTGACCCGCCCCTGAGCCCTCCCGTTCGACGCCGACTCCGACGCCGATCGCCCGGGGTACGTCTGACATACTGTTTTCAGGGAGGACCACGTAGCCCGCGTATGACCAGTCTCTCGGAGACGTACGGGGGTCGGGGACGCTCCGAGGTCGATTCGCGGCGGCTGTACCTCGGCGTGGCGCTGTTCGCGGGGGGAACGCTGCTGCTCGTCGTCGGCATTCTCACGGCCGCGGAGGTGCTCGCGAGCGGGACGTACTCGTCCGGTGAGGCCCGTCTGTACGGCGGGATACTCGGCGGGCTCGGCGTCCCGCTCGTCATGCTCGGCGTCATGACCGTGTTGCCGGCCGATCGGACCACCCGCGCGGCGGCCGTCGTCGGCGCTGCGGTGATGGCGCTTGGCGTGGCCCTGTTCGCGCACGCGTACCCCTACCAGTGGGTCGGCGGCCCGCGACCGGAGCTGACCGACCTCACGCTCCCCACCGCGGGTATCTACTTCCTCGGCGCGGCGACGACGTTCTGGTGTCTGTTCGTCGGCGTCGCCAACTTCAAAACGCGGAACGACCCCGGCGGCACCGTCACCATGGAAGTCACTCATAAGGGCGAAACGAAAGTCATCGAGGTCGAACGCGACCGACTCGGCGATCTCGGCGGCGGCGTCGGTCTCCTCGGTTCGACGCCCGACGGCGACGTCAAAACACAGACGAACCGGCCGCAGACCGGCGGCGGTTCCGACGAGTCGACGCCCGACCGATCGGACTCCGCTGTCCCGTCCCGCTCGTCCCGGTCGTCGGTCGGCGGCTCGTCCGCGCTCGGCGGCTCGACGGGCGTCAGCGACGGGGGGAGCGCGACGAAGTCGATCTCCTCGCCGCTTGGCGGTGAATCGGGGGCGGCTGACGGTCCGCGGACCGCCACGTCTCCGACCGCCGATCGGCGGACGTCACCGCGAAACGGGCCGGGTGACACGTACTGTGGCAACTGTACGAGATTCGATTACGTCCGCACGGACGAGGGGATGCAGCCGTACTGTGGCCACTACGACGAACTCATGGACGACATGGACGCCTGCGAGGAGTGGACGCCGAGGTAGGGTGTCGGCCAACTCCTGCGGACGGCTAGGTCGGCTCCGCGGACGGAAGCTGTGACTCGGCAATCGCGAACGCCAGCGTGCTCAACACGCCGACGAGCGTGCCGGCCGCGAGCGCAAGCGCGAGCTCGCCGAGCTCCAACGGTGTGACGCCGGGTGCCGGCGGGAGGAAGAACCCGGACACCGCGTACAACACCAGTCCGATCGCGACGACGTAGAACGGCGCGTTGAGGTACCGCCACCGGAACCGGCCGGCGAGGTACTCGTCGGTGATCTGTCCGAGACTGGACGTGACGCCCGCCACCGCGAGCCACTGGACGACCCCGTGGACGAACGCGGCGACGGCGATGGCGACCGGGAGCACGCCGTCGTGTACCTCACGGACCGCCGCGACCGTCTCGGTTCCCTGTACGCCGCCGACGACGATCAACGCGAGCGCGACGACGTAGGTGATGAGCGTCACCCGCCCCGCGTAGAGGACGTTCCGGACCGTGTCGGCCGCGCCGTCGACGCTCTCCTCTAACCCGAGTCCGCGGAACAGCGAGTACAGGCCGACGAGTCCGGAGATGATCCCCAACACCGCCGCGCCGGCGACGTCGAAGAGGTTGGCGACGACGACCAGCGGATAGATGAGGAGCAGGATCCCGAGTGGGACGAGGATCGTCCCGCGGGTCTCCGGGTCGGCGAGCACCTGTTTCATCGTGTAGTACAGCGATTCGAGGTCCTGTGCCTGCCGGACGACGACACGGCGAACGCCGTCGATCGGCATTCGCGAGCGGATCACGGGGAGGACGGACTCGTCCTGTGCGCCGTCGGTGATGACGATCGCCGACACCTCCTCGCCGGTCGACAGCTCAGCGAGGACCCGATCGATCTCCGCGCCCACGGCGCGGTTCGCCTTCACGTCCGAACCCTCGACACCGGTGACGGCGGCGACCTCGACGGCCTCGCCCGTCGCCGCCAACTCGTCGTGGGTGTTGATCCCCTGAAAGAGGACGTTCGTGTCGGAGTCCTCCGGATCGACCGTCGCGAGCGCGACGGCGGCCGCCTCGACGGCGTCGCGGCCGATGACGGGCGTCTCGGCTCCCGTCTTTCGGCCGAGGTCGTCGTCGAGGTCGACACAGAGGACGAGCAGCATCTGCGCTCAGTACGAGTGGGGTCGGCATATGCTTTCGGCCCTCACGGGAGTGCGGTCGGGCCCCAGTCGCGGTCACTCGATTCATGTACGATCTCGTTCATCACGTACCGACGGGGCGCGACCTGTGGAGACCCGCCGTGTGTCCCGTGTGTCAACTCGTGGCGCTCGATATCGGCGCTTCGGACGCTTTTTGAGGCCTGAGCCGGTAGATGGGTGTAGATGATCTCCAAGGGCTGTGAACAGTGCGCCAAGGGCGGCAAGATGGTGCTTTTCGTCTACGGCTACTGTGACCAGCGGGACTGTTTCTACTGTCCCCTCGGAGAGAACCGGAAGAACGTCACCGACGTGTACGCCAACGAACGGAAGGTGGAGTCCGACGAGGACGTGATCGCGGAGGCGAAACGCATGAGCGCGCTCGGTACCTCGATCACCGGCGGCGAGCCGCAGGAGGCGATGGCGAAGACGTGCCGGTACCTCGAACTGCTCAAAGACGAGTTCGGCGAGGACCACCACACCCACCTGTACACGGGGATCCCGGGCGGCCGCGAGAACATGCGCCGCCTGAGCGAGGCCGGGCTCGACGAGATCCGCTTTCACCCGCCCTTGGAGCTGTGGGGCGACATGCACGGAACCGAGTGGGAGGAGATCCTGTACATCGCCCGCGAGGAGGGTCTCACGCCCGCCTTCGAGATCCCCGGCATCCGCGCGGAGCCGGAGTTCCTCGAGTTCCTCGACGAGGGCGCGGCGGAGTTCTGTAACGTCAACGAGTTCGAGATGAGCGACGGGAACTACCGACGGATGCAAGCGGAGGGGTTCGAGCTTCAGGAGGGCCACATGTCCGCCGTCGAGGGATCGAAGGACGGCGCGATCGTCGCGGAGATGGCCTCCCACGAGAAGGTGTACTTCTGTACGTCGGTGTTCAAAGACGCCGCCCAGCACCGCAACCGCCTGAAGCGGATGGCGAGGAACGTCCGTCGCGAGTTCGACGAGGTGACCGACGACGGCACGATCGTGTACGGCAAGACGTACACCGACGTCGACCGCTTCGAGGCGCTGGGCGTCCCCGAGGAGTTCTACAGCGTCAAGTCGAACCACGTCGAAGTCGCCTGGTGGCTCCTCGAGGAGATGGTCTCCGACGGCGACATCGACGACGGCGAGATCGTCGAGCAGTACCCGACCGTGAACGGCACGGTCGTCGAGCGTACGCCCGTCGAGCGCACGCCCGCCGCGTAGCGGGCCGATCGCGTCGCATGTCGCTCATTCACTGTGTTCACGTGTGTCACGCTTAAGAGAGATCGGGCCGTATCGACACGTATGGCTACCGACGAACCGGAATTTGCCGACGTGAGCATCGGTCAATCGGTGTACGACGAGGACGGGGAACGACTCGGCTCCGTTCGCGGCGTCGACGACGACGGCTTCTACGTGTCGTCGCCCGCGGGGTCGGGGTCGCTGGCCCTCACCGACGCCCGAGACGTGTTCGGGACCGCCTACGTGATGTGGCGGTGCTGGGAGTGCGGCGAGATGGGTGAGATCGGCGATCAGCTCCCCGCGAACTGTCCGAACTGTGACGCGCCGCGAGAGGACCTGTACTACTGGGCGGAGGACTGACCGCGCGGCGCTTCACTCCGCTTCCTCGCGCTTCTCTCCCGCTACCTCGCGCTTCTCTCCCGCTTCGACCTTCTCGCGGAGCCGCTCGACCTCCGCTTCCAGTTCGGCGATCCGTTCGCCGTCGTTGTCGCCGTCGGACCGCGTCCGCAACAGGAGCACGACGACCACGACCGCGATCAGCGGGAGGAGGAGGAACGCGAACAGGATCATGACGATCAGCAGTTCCGGACCGGCCGGGATACCGCCCATGGCGGGGACTGTCGGGACCATGGCCGAAGCGTCTCGGCGACGATATGAAAAGGTACGGGACGGGGTCAGGTGTCGACGAAATCGGCTAGGTTCGCCTGGAGCCCGGCGACCATCGTCGACTTGCGTCGGAGGCGAGCGAGCGGGACCGGGAGGTGGTCGGCGACGCCCCGGACCGCCTCGCCGAACGTCTCCGCGGTGCCGTGTTCGCCCTCGAAGGCGTTCCGAACCGCCTCCCGGACCTGCCAGACGCCGACTGGTCCCCAGTAGTCGTCGGAGACGTGCCGGCAGACCAAGACCTTCGCCTGTCGGCCACGCTCGTGGAGGTGATCGAGCACGCCGAGTCTGGCCGCGTAGTACGCGCCGGCCGTCTCGTCGACGTATCCCGTCCGTCCCTCGCGACCCTCGCTTGCGGCCGCGAGGTACGTTCCGGCCGCCGGATCCGGGTTCCAGATCGAGCCGGGTGCCTTCAGCTCGACGAGTTCGTACTCCCACCGGCCCGGCACGAGGATCACCCAGAAGGCGTTGCCGAGGTACTCGTTTCGGTGGACCTCGATCTCGTCGACCGTGGGCGCGTCGCGAACCGTTCCGCGGAGGTATCGCCCGACCGTGTCGTCGACGGCGGTGATCGACCACCGCGTCGGGACGAGCCGACGGTTCTCGCCGCGACCGAGCGCGCCCGCCGAGAGGATCGTGTTGATCTCGTACACGTCGAACCCGCGACGATACAGATACGTCATCGCCCCGGCCGCCGTCCAGTCGTCGTCCTCCAAGGTCTTTTTCACCGGTCGGGGAACGTGCGGGTTCTCGCCGAGCTCGGCCCGATTCGCGGTCGCTCGCGGCCCGGTCGGCGTCTTCACGTCCTCGACGCCGACGTCGAGATCGATCTCGGGCGTCCCGTCCAGTCCGATCTCGACGTCGACCGGGCGGTCCGCGATCGCGACCTCGCGTTGGACGCCGAGCCACCCGTCCCACGCGTCGTGGACGGTTCCGTCGCCGGAGCCGACGCTTCCACCGGAGCCGACGCTGCCGACGTCCGTGATCCGATTGGCGTTGAGCAGGCTGGTCCGACGGTCGAACACGTCCGTGATCGACACGTGCTCCTCGTACCACGCCGCGGACGTCTCGAACCGTTCCGCCCGTTCCTCGCGACCGACCGGGGAGAGCAGCCCGGTCGAGACGTTCGGGTAGTTCGACCGTCCGACGAAGATGGACGGAGAGACGCTCCCGACGATCGCGTCGTCGGAGACGTGCTCCTCGAAGCGCCGCTCGAAGGACTCGAGATGGTCGACGATCGCGTAGTCCTTCTCGCGGGCCAGCCGCCGTCGCTCGGCCCGCTCGTTCGTCTCGAACTCGAGGAATTCGTCGAGCCGCATTCATCGGACGTTGGTGGTCCGGCGGCTTGAACGTTGCTCGTACCGTGCCGGCGGTAACCCGTCACGACGCCGGAGGCGGGGTCGGAGCGCAGGGGCTCAGCGCTTCGTCCGTATCTCGAACCGGGCCCCACCGCCCTCGGCGTCGGTCGCACGGATCGACCAGCCGTGCGCGTTCACGACCTCCTCGACTATCGCGAGGCCGAACCCCGTGCCGCTCTCGGAGGTCGTGAACCCGAACTCGAACAGCCGATCGCGGACGTCCTCGGGGATCCCCGCTCCGTCGTCGGCGACGAAGAAGCCCGACGCGTCGTCTAACGGGCCGAGCGTGACGATCACGTCGCTTCCCCCGTGTTCCAGCGAGTTCCGGAACAGGTTCTCGAACAGCTGCTGGAGCCGGAGCGGATCCGCCTCGATCGAGCAGTCACCGTCTCCCTCGACGACCAGCGAGGCCGCCTCCGTCTCCACCATCTCCCACGCGTCGGTGGCGACGTCTCCGACCGTCACGCGCTCCGTCTCATCGATCGGTTGGCCGAGTCGGGCCAACCGCAGGACATCCTCGATGAGCGCCTCCATTCGGTCGAGCGCCCGCTTCGCCGCGGCCAACCCCTCGTCGTCCCCGTCCGTCTCCAGCGCGAGGTCGATCCGCCCCTGCGCGATGTTCAACGGGTTCCGCAGGTCGTGGGAGACGATGCTCGCGAACCGGTCCAATCGATCGTTCTGGCGTTCCAGCTCGCGACGGTACCGCTCCCGCTCGGTCACGTCGGTGAGGATGATCGACCGTCCGAGCCGTTCGCCGACGGCAGTAAACGGGTTCTCAGAGACGCTGTAGTACCGGGTGTCTCCGTCGATCTGGAACGTCCGGACGTCGTCGCCGTCGGTGTCGACGGCGCTGGCGATCGACGGCAACACGTCGTCAAACGGCGTGCCGATCGCGTCCGCGAGCGCGGGAAACAACGCTCTCGCGCTCCGATTGAAGTCCTGTACGTGTCCCTCTCCGTCAAGAACGATGATCGGATCGTCGACCTCACCGGCCAGCTGCACGGTTTGGAACCGGTCGAAGTACACGTAGAGAACGCCGACGGCGAAGGCGGCCACACCGAGCGCGGAGTAGGTGACGTCGAGGAGCAACGGCGTTGCTGCCCCGACGACGTCGAGCAGGACCGGCAGTCCGGTGAGCGAGACGACCGCGATCAGCGGCTTCGTGTCGAAGTCGACCTGGACGAACAGCTCGAACAGCATGAAGATGCCGACGAACGCCAGCGAGTACGCGAGCCCCATCACGATCCAGTGAAGCGGCTCGTGATGGATCACCAGATAGGTGAACGGTGTGGTGGCGACTTCGGCGGTGAAGTACTGCTGATGGATCGGGTTCGTCACTTTCACCGCGACGATCGTGAGGTAGCTGCCGACTGCGAGCCGGCGGACCGTCCGGTTGTTGTGATAGGAACGTCCGGTGTATGCGGAACAGAAATAGAGCCACGGACCGACGGTCGCCAGCCCAACGACCAGCCCGGCGATGTAGAAACCGTACTGGAGCCGCACCGACGGTGCGGCGAGGTATCCGATATGTAACACTGCCCACAACCCGCTCGTCGCCAACAGCGCCATTAACCCACGTCGCGTGTCGACGTCTTCGATGTACTGGGTTTGCCGTATGCTCGCGAACGAGACGACGGCGGCGATTCCGAACACGAAGAGGTACCCCACGAGAACGACGTTGCCCGGTAACTGGGATACCGTCATGATTCCCCCTTCGAGCACTCGGTGTTAAAAACTGTGGGGCGTCATCGTCGGAGAGGTGTCAGGTACTTGACCGTAAATGCGGAGACGATAGGTGCCGTCGACGACCGGGTCGAGACGGGAGTCCGCGATCGAGCGGAGCGCGCCCTCAGCCGTGGATACCCATCGCTTCGATCTGTTCTTGATACCGGTTGCGGATGGTGACCTCGGTCACCTGTGCGACGTCGGCGACCTCGCGCTGGGTCTTCTTCTCGTTACACAGCAGGGAGGCGGCGTAGATGGCGGCTGCGGCATAGCCGGTCGGGGATTTCCCCGAGAGCAGTCCCTTCTCCGCGGTCGTCTCGATGATCTCGTTGGCCTTCGACTGGACCTCCTCGCTCAGCTCGAGCTCCGAGGAGAAGCGGGGGACGTACTTCTTGGGGTCGACGGGACGCATCTCCAAGCCGAGCTCCTGGGAGATGTACCGATACGTCCGACCGATCTCCTTGCGCTCGACTCGGGAGACGTCGGATATCTCCTCGAGCGATCGGGGGATCCCTTCCTTGCGACAGGCGGCGTACAGCGCGGCCGTGGAGACGCCCTCGATCGATCGTCCGCGGATGAGGTCCTCCTTTAAGGCCCGCCGGTAGATGACGGAGGCGACCTCACGGACCGACCGCGGGACGCCCAGCGCCGACGCCATGCGGTCGATCTCCGAGAGCGCGAACTGGAGGTTGCGCTCGCCCGCGTCCTTCGTCCGAATGCGCTCCTGCCACTTGCGGAGCCGGTGCATCTGGGAGCGCTTCTCCGAGGACAGCGACCGTCCGTACGCGTCCTTGTCCTTCCAGTCGATCGTCGTCGTCAACCCCTTGTCGTGCATCGTTTTCGTCGTCGGCGCGCCGACGCGGGACTTCGACTGGCGCTCCGAGTGGTTGAACGCGCGCCACTCCGGGCCGGGATCGATCTGATCCTCTTCGAGAATCAGTCCCGTCTCCTCGTGTATCAGTTCGCCATCGGCCGTCCGAGTGAGGTCCTCCGAGTCCAGATCCTCCGGGTCCAGATCCTCCGGATCCAGTTCGTCGACGTCGATGTCGACGTCGTCACCGACCTCCCGTCCCCCCTCTTCGTCCCCCCGCGTGCGCTGCCGGTCGTGATCCCGCTGCCGGGTTGGCCGTGTCATCGCATTTATATACTAATTTAGTCGATTAACTTAAATGTTCTTGGCGGACGGGTCGAGATCTCGGATCGCCCGTGCGACCGCTCGGCACGGGACCACCGGACCGTAACCGTCTTAAGTATCTCCCCGGTACGTAGAGATGAGTCCTGGTAGGGTAGTGGACTATCCTCTTGGCTTGCGGAGCCAGGGACCGGAGTTCAAATCTCCGTCAGGACGCTCACTTCTTGCGAGTGCTTCGCGTTGCGCAGCACCCGCTTCGTCGTTCGATCCTGGGCGTGACTCACGCTCGCGTTCGCTCGCGTTGACCTCCGTCAGGACGCTCACGGTGCTGCTTCGATGGGAACGCCACCGAACACGCGATGAACGTTCCGGGCGTGACGTCGAGTCCGCTCGCCCGTCTCGAACTCAATATCTCTCTGGACGGATCCGATCCACCGGATTCGGATCCACCCACCACTTATAACTCATACCGCGGCCAGACGCTCCGTGCTCCGTTCGACCGCCACACGGGAGAACGCGGGTGTGCGGTGTGGTCCCGTGCGGTATCTCCGTCGCCGTTGACGTGAGTACTGACGCACCGTTCACGTCGCGGGGACGGCCACACGCACCGCCTGTTCGCCCTTCTCACCGTTCGAGTCATCCACTCGTCGGCAGCGTCACCGCGGCGTGAGTCGAACGAGCCGGTCGTCGTCTCCGCGAGGGAACGATCCGCGGGCACGACCGTCCCGATTGGACGTTATCGCGTACACCGCGCCGTCGGGTCCCTGCTCGACGTGGCGGATCCGGCCGAGCTCGTCCTCGAGCAATCCGTGTGAAACCGCGTCGTACTCTCCGTCCATCCAGTCGGCGTCGTGGCGGACGCCGCCGGTGTCGTCCGCGGGCTCGCCCTCGCGCCGGTACGGCGTCACGACGTTGATCCGCTGAGAGGCGAGTCCACCGACGAGCAGTCGATTCCGCCACGACTCGGCCCCCTCGCCCGTGTAGAAGACGCAGCCGGAGGGGGCCCACGTCTCCGACGTCCCCGTATTGACGACCGGGCGGTCGAACTCAGTGCCGGGATAGGTGTCGCCGTCGCGCGCCCGTCCCCCCTCGGGACCCCATCCGTGATCATCGCCCGGACGAAGGATCTGGATCTCGTCGCGAGACGCCGGCCCGTGCTCGGTGACGATCGGCGTTCCGTCGGGGAGAAAGGAGATCCCTTGCGGGTTGCGGTGCCCGGTCGAGAACACGCGGTCGTCGCCGCCCAGGTCCGGGTTGTCCGCGGGGGCACTCCCGTCTGGCTCCACTCTGAGCACCTTCCCGGCCAACGATGTCGGATCCGACGGTGCGGACAGGTCGTCGGCGTCGCCCGTCGTCACCCAGAGGTAGTTCGCGGGCCCGAACGCGATCCGCGAGCCGTTGTGGATGATCTCGTGACCGGGGATCGGTTCGATCACGACCGTCTCCGTCTCGCCCGGATCCTCGGCGTCGGCGTCGTAGTAGACCACGCGGTTCCGATAGTCGTCGGGCCCCGCCTCGTACGTGTACACCGCGTACACCAGCGGGACGTCGGGGTAGTTCGGATGGACCGCGAGCCCCATCAGCCCGCCCTCGCCGCCGCCGTCCCACCAGCTCGTCTCCTCGGCGTCCGGATCGACCGAGTCGGCGCGATCGATGACGTCGGGAGCTGCGAGCTCCGTCAGCTCGTCGCCGTCGTACCGAGTGATCCGCCCCACCCGCTCGGAGACGAACAGATCGCCGTCCGGGGCGAACGCGAGGTCCCACGGGACCTCCAATCCCTCGATCACCGTCTCCACCTCCGCGTCGAGCGCCGGCGGGTCGATGGCCGGCTCCCAGTCGGGATCGTACCCGTTCCACGACTCGACGTCGTGGTCGACGGAGAGGTCGTAGTCGGTGTCCTCGACGGGGGTCGCCGTCGGCGTCGTATCGCCGTTCGTGACGCCGGTACCCGAATCGTCGCCGAGACAGCCGGCGAGTCCGGCGACGCCCGTGAGTCCGGCGGCGAGGAAGCGGCGTCGGTCGCGGTTCATGGCCACGGTTCGGGGAGCCGCGGCTAAAAGTGATGCTCTCGGCGACGAACGAAAAGCGGGGGAGAACCGAAAACGGCTCCCGCGTTAGCGGGCGGCGGCGGCGACGCGTTCGCGCTCTTCCTTCTGCGAGATGGAGTACGTCTGCACGTCGTAGTCGGCGGCCGCGATCAGCTCCTGTGCGAGCGCCTCCGCGGCGGAGGTGGTCGACTTGTACGTCGCGTTCGCGACGCCGTCGGAGATGAACAGCAGCGCCTGGTCGACGCGGCGCTGGGGTGCGACGTCGACGGCCTTCGGGACGGAGATCCCGCCGTACTTCAGGCGGACGGTCTCCTCGCGCGGCGCGGCGTTCTCGACGGCCGTAACGAGGATCTGTGCCGGATTCTCCTCCGTGCGCTCGTGGATGATGTCGAACGCGTCACGGACGATTCGGGTCGCCTGCTGTTTCTTCCCCGTGTTCTCGTCCGTCTGCATCAGCCGGTTGATGAGCCGCTCGACGATCGATATCTCGCTTTTCTTGAACTGCTTGGACGCGTGACGGCCCATCGTGTGCGCGATGGGGGTCACGGTCATGTAGCGTTTCGTCGAGGGGTCCTCGTAGGCGATCTCCGTGACGTCCCAGACGCCGAACAGCTGCGCGTTCGCGTTGGCGGTCTCGCTCGCCGCGGGCGCGTCCGGCTCGGGCTCGTCCGCTGCGGTCTCGGCGTCGACCTCGGCGTCGGCTTCTTCTCCGCTCATCGGACCGGTTTCTCCGCGTTTCCGCGAACCAGTTCGATCATCGAGACGCCGTTGACCTTCTCGACTTTGTAGTTGACGCCGGAGAGGTCGCCCATCGCACGACCCTTCGCGCCGCCGATTCCGGCGATGGTGACCTCGTCGTGCTCGTCGATGAACGAGATCGCACCGTCACCGGGACAGAACGCGGTGACCTGCTTCCCGTTCTTGATGAGCTGAACGCGGACACACTTTCGGATCGCCGAGTTCGGCTGCTTTGCCTCGATCCCGACCTTCTCGAGGACGATACCGCGCGCCTGCGGCGCGCCTTCGAGGGGGTCTGACTTCTTTTTGAGCCCGCGCTCTCTCCGAGCGTACTCGGAGTCGGACCAGCGTCGCTTCTGCCGGTCCTTGTTGAGCTTACGGGCGGCATATTTGCCGTTCGCCATCGTATCCGTTCTTCCCGACGGAGATACTTAAGCGTCCCTCTTTCGATCCCGTGAAACGGCCTCAGATCCCTCGAGAGGTACCCATTAAGTGATCTGAGGGTGTTTCGTCATCCAACCGCGACTGCTCACGACCGTTGAGCCGGTAAGCCGCGTCGAGAGGCCGTCGTTTCCGCTCGGGATTCCGGCCACCCATCGGCCTACGTGCCGCCGTCGTCGCTCTCGCGGACATCGGCCACCCATCGGCCTACGTGCCGCCGTCGTCGCTCTCGCGGACATCGGCCACCCAGTCGGGCTCGTCGACGGTCGTCTCGCCGACGTCGCGGAACGCGATGTCGACCTCGACGGACGCTCCCTGACCGCGTTGGGTTCCCTCCCACCACTGATCGAGGCTCGGCACGACCCCGTCGGCCGTGACGTGCATCGTCGCCTCGGCCGTCGCGACCGCTTCCGGAACGCCGGCGTCGCCAGTGAACTCGTCGGCGACCAGCATGACGGTCCGTTCGCCGTCGAACTCGGCCATACGGTCCTCGACGGTCATGTTCCACCCGCCGACCCCGGCGACCCCGGCGCGCGACTCCTCGCGCATGGCCTCGCGGAACGCCTCGCTCGACCGGTCGATCGACCGTCGGTTCGAAACCACCTCGTCGCCGGCGGTCTCCCTGCCGAACGCCTCGTCGTCCGCGACGTACAGCTCGAAGACGTCGGGTTCCTCGGCGTCGGTCAGTTCCTGCCGGAGGTACTGTCGATCGCGCTCCGTCTCGAAGCGAGCCTCGTACTCCTGTGAGGGGAGCCAGCGGCTCGGCTCCTCGTCGCCGTCGTGGGTCGTCTCGGCCGTCGAGAACAGCTCGAAGCTTCCGGCCTCGACGAGCGCGTCCGAGTGACGCTCCGCGAGCAGGTCGGCGTCGAGGCCGTCCCCATCGAGCCACTCGACGTCCGTGATCGCCGTGTCGCCGCCGCCCAGTGGCGCGCTACAGCCCGCCGTTCCGACGGTGACGCCGCCGGCGATGCCCGTGAGAAACCGTCGTCGTTGCATGAGAACCGGGAGGTACTGGCGAGTGAAAAGGACCGCGGGCCCGCAGTGCCGCGTCAGGTCAGCTGGATGTCGTCGATGTCGTGGTGACGCTTCGCCAGCGTTCGAGCGGTTTCGATGTTCCGGCCGTCTCCGCCGATGGCGACCCCTCGATCCGCGTCCGCGACCTCGACGTACGCGATCCGGTCGTTCTGCTCGGAGACGGTCACGGCGTTGACCGCGGCGGGCGCGAGTGCGCTCG
Organism: Halorubrum rarum; assembly: GCF_048380895.1. Classification (NCBI taxonomy): domain Archaea; kingdom Methanobacteriati; phylum Methanobacteriota; class Halobacteria; order Halobacteriales; family Haloferacaceae; genus Halorubrum; species Halorubrum rarum. The sequence goes on from NZ_JBLWMN010000008.1 coordinate 67,162, forward strand.
CCACGAACTCCTCGGGCGTCTCGGCGTCCGCGACCAGCTCGATCGAGGCATCGAGTTCCCGCTCGACCGCTTGCACCGTCTGGCCGTCCTGTCCTATCGCCGCGGCCATCTCGCCCGCCGGAACGAGAAAGACGATCCGGTCGCCCTCCACGAGACAGTCCCTCGGCGAGACGCCGGTCAGCTCGTCGAACCGACCGATGTATCGCCGTGCCTCGTCGGAGAGCTCGACCCGCATCAGTCGGTCCGTTCGTCGACCGAGCGACCGCCGTCGCCGATGACTCGCGACCCCATCCGGAGGTCGACGTCGCCGGTACCGAGCGCGATCGGTTTGCCGGCGATGACGTTCTCGATGACGCCGTCGAGCTCGTCGTACTCGCCGTGGATGGCGGCGTCGAGCAGGTGGTTCACCGTCACCTCGAACGCCGCACGCGCGAGCACCGAGTCCTTCGACCCGGAGATGCCGTGCCGACCGATCGAGTCGATCTCGCCGTTGTTCGTCATGATGTCGGCCACGAGCATGAGGTGCCGAACGTTCACGTCGTCGAGCCCTTGCTCTTCGAGCGTGTTCTTCGTCTCGTTGATTATCGTCTCGCGGGCCGCCTCGACGCCGAGGTTCCGGTAGATCTCGTGGATGTTGTTACACGTCGTTCGCGAGGCGTCGACGCCCTCGATGTCGAGCGCGTCGCCGAAGGCGGAGCCTTCGGTGTAGAGGACGAACTCCTCGGTGCCGTCGATCTCCTCTTTCCGAATGACGACTCGCTCGACCTCCTCGATCCCTTTGAACACGATCTCGCGGAGCCGCTCGACGAGCTGGAGCAGCTCGCGGTAGCTCGGCTCGTTGGGGCCGAACTCGATCACGGTTCCCGACTGGCGCGCGTTCACGCCGAGCGCGTCCTCGATCGTCTCGGCGACGATCGCGGCGACCTCCGAGGGGTTCGAGTGGGTCGGCCACCGCTCCAACAGCGTGTCGTCGTTGAGGTCGATCCGAACCAGCATGTCCGCGACGTTCGTCGACACGTCGCCGAGCGCGAGGATGCGCGTCGACTCGATCGACCAGACGACCTCGTGGGCCTTCTCGCGGTCGGTCGCGTACTCGCCGTCCAGATGGACCGTCATCATCGGCGTGTCCGGCGTCTTCCGGGCGTCCACCAGCTCGATGAGCCGGGGGAGCCCCTGCGTGACGTCGATCTCCGCAACGCCAGCGTAGTGGAAGGTGTTCATCGTCATCTGCGTTCCGGGCTCACCGATCGATTGTGCGGAAACCGTTCCGACCGGGTCGAGGGGATCCACGCGCGTCTCGATGTATCGGTTCTCGACGCCGGTCGCGATGTCGGTCACCTGTTCGATCGTGACCTCGCCGTGTTCCTCGGCCTTCTCCGCTATCGTCTCGTAGACGTTCGTCTTCAGCCGGGACGGAAGCTCGGTCGCCTCCACCACTGCCTCCATGTCGTCGGTAACGTTGTCGTACTCAGTCATCTGATTCCACCCCCAGACCGCCGGCCTTGTTCAGGCCCGGTCCGGCGTGCTCCGAGAGGTTCGTCGGCGGTGCCTTCTCGCCGAGGAACCGTTCCTTCTCCTCCGCGGAGCCGAACTCCGCCTGTATGACGCGATCGGCGATGCCGTCGATGTCGATGCCGTCGCCCTCGCCGGAGGACACCTTCACCGGCGAGGTGCCGTCCTCGCCGAACTCGAACTGGACGATGGTGCCGGAGGTGTCCCGCACCGTCCCGTCGTACTGCGCTTCGAGCTCCGAGAGCGCGTTGATGAGCCGACGCTGCAGGTAGCCGGACTTCGACGTCCGGACCGCGGTGTCGACCAGCCCCTCGCGGCCACCCATCGCGTGGAAGAAGAACTCCTCCGGCGTGAGCCCGCCGCGGTAGGAGTTCTCCACGAAGCCGTGCGCCTCCGCCGAGAGGTCGTTCGGCTGGTAGTGGCTGAGCGTCCGGTCCTCGTAACCGCGGTTGATCCGCTCGCCGCGAACCGCCTGCTGACCGACGGAGCCGGCCATCTGCGTGAGGTTCAGCATCGACCCACGCGCGCCGGAGCGGGCCATCACGACCGCCGGGTTGTCGTCGCCGAAGTGCTGGTCGGCGATCTCTCCCGCGGAGTCGCGGGCCTTCCCGAGCGTTTGCATGATCTTCATCTCCAGGGTCTCGTCGACGCTGCGTCCCGGCAGCGACTCGAGTTCGCCCGCGTGGTACGTATCGATCAGTTCCTGTACACGGTCGTAGGCGCTTCCGATCGCCTCGTCGACCTGTCGTTCGGCCTCCGGCGGGATCGACTCGTCGTCGATCCCGATCGAGAAGCCGAAGTGCATGATCGCGCGCATCGCTAGCGACGCGATCTCGTTGATGAACACGCGGGCGCGCGTCTCCCCGTACACCTTGGTGAGCGTGTCGACGACCTCGCCGCCGAACGCGCCGACGGCGTCCTCGTCGATCGTCCCCTCGATCAGCTGGCCGTCCACGATGCGGACGGTGTCCCCGGTCGAGGAGGTGAACTCCAAAGAGAGGTCGTCGGGGAGCAGTTCCGAGAACAGCGTCCGGCCGGTCCAGAACTCGTTTCCGGCGTCGTCGACGCCGTCCGCCTGAGGGAGCTCGTCGACGCGGGTCGCACGCAGCAGGTCCAGCGCCTGCGTCTCCGTGAACTCGGGGTTCGAGTGGGTGAGCAGGTAGGTCCCGGAGATGTGGTCCTGGATCGCGCCGATGATGTTCCCGCCGAATCGCGGCGAGAGGATCTGCTCTTGGACGCGCATGAGCACGCGCGCCTCGGCGCGCGCCTCCTCGTTCTGGAGCGCGTGCATGTTCATCTCGTCGCCGTCGAAGTCGGCGTTGTACGGCGGACAGACGACCGTGTTGAGCCGGAACGTCTTGTACGGCATCACCACGACCTCGTGGGCCATGATCGACATCCGGTGGAGCGACGGCTGCCGGTTGAAGATCACGATGTCGCCGTCGACGAGGTGTCGGTTCACCTCCCAGTCGGAGTCGACCTTCTCGGCGAGCTCCTCGCAGTTCTTCTCGGTCACCTTGAGGCGACGACCGTCGGGGCGACGCACGTAGTTCGCACCCGGATGCGTCTCGGGGCCGTTTCGGACGTACTGGCGCGCCTCCTCGACGTTGCGCTCGGTGACGTTGAGCGTCTGGGTCATCTCCGTGGCGACGCGGTCGGGGACGCCGACCTCGTTCAACGAGAGCGTCGGGTCCGGCGAGATGACCGTCCGCGCCGAGAAGTTGACGCGTTTGCCGGACAGCGAGCCGCGGAAGCGGCCCTCCTTCCCTTTCAGCCGCTGAGAGAGCGTCTTGAGGGGTCGTCCGGAGCGGTGTCGGGCCGGCGGCGTCCCGCTGATCTCGTTGTCGACGAACGTGGTGACGTGGTACTGGAGCAGCTCCCAGAGGTCCTCGATGATGAGCTGCGGGGCACCCGCCTCGCGGTTCTCCATGAACCGCTGGTTGATCCGGATGATGTCGACGAGCTTGTGGGTGAGGTCGTCCTCCGAGCGCTGGCCGTTGTCCAGCGTGATGGAGGGACGCGTCGTCACCGGCGGCACCGGGAGCACCGTCATGATCATCCACTCCGGTCGGGAGTCCTGAGAGTCGATTCCGAGCACCTCGAGGTCCTCGTCGGGGATGTCCTCGAACCAGTCGCGGATATCCGAGGGCATCAGCTTGTTCATGTCCTCTTCGGTTAGATCGACGGATAACGCCTTCTCGATGGCGCGGCGGTCCTCCTTGCGGGGACGGAACTCGCCGGCCATGATGTCGTTGATCCGATCGAGAGCGATATCCGTCTTGTCCGCCAACTCCCCGGGGGACGTTCCGGGATCGTCCTCCTCCTCGTCGGGCTGCATCGCGGCCGCGATGCGCTCGGAGTACTCCCCGGAGAGCACGTCCTGGACCTCGTAGTACGTCGTCGGCTTCTCGTGTTTGATGTCCGCCTGCGGCTCGCCACAGAACGGGCACGTCTTCGCCTTTCGGGCCTGTCGGACGGCCGCCTTCAGCACGTCGTGGGGGTCGTCGCCGAGCTCCTTGGCGCGCTCGTAGCGCTCGCTGAACTCCTCGCGCTGCTCGTCGTCCAAGGCGAGCCGGCCGCAGTCGCGGCACGTCGAGCGGAGCAGCCGGCGGATGAGCTTCGTGAACCCGACGTGGATGACGGGCGCGGCGAGCTCGATGTGGCCGAAGTGGCCGTTACACGATCCGGAGTGGGACCCGCAGGTTCGACACTCCAGACCGGGGTCGATGACGCCGAGCCGCGGGTCCATCAACCCCATGTCGATCGGATAGCCGTCGTCGTCGTACGTGTCGGCCGTGATCACCTTCGTCGCCGACATGTCCCGGTACGTCTCCGGGTCCATGAGGCCGAAGTCGATGCCGCCGAGCACTTTCGGTGTTTGCATTGACATTTAAATCGCGTCCTCCAGTTCGAGCTTCGGTCGGATGCCCAAGGCGATCATCTCGTCGAGAAGGAGCTTGAACGCGTAGCTCACCTCGAGTTCGTGGATGTCGTCCTCGTCGCCCGTGACGGGGTCGTACACACGGCGCTGCTCGCGGTCCTCGACGGCGACGAGTCCCGTCTTCGCGGAGACGTGGACCGTCTCGGCGTCGGACGACTCCAGCAGCCGCTCGTTGAGCACCATCGACGCGCCGTGGCCGATGATCGTGTCGCGTTCCATCTCCCCGACACGCAGCCCGCCCTCGCGGGCGCGCCCCTCGGTGGGCTGGCGCGTGAGCACCTGCACCGGTCCGCGCGACCGGGCGTGGAGCTTGTTCGACACCATGTGGTACAGCTTGTGATAGAAGATCGTCCCGACGAAGATCTCCGCGTCGATCCGCTCGCCGGTGACGCCGGAGTACATGACTTCCTTGCCGGAGGACTTGAACCCGTGGTCCTCCAAGCCGCCGCGAAGCTCCTCCTCGTCTTCACCCTGGAACGGCGTGCCGTCGACGCGGGAGCCGCGCAGCGAGCCGACCTTCCCGCCCAGCATCTCCAGGACGTGGCCCACCGTCATCCGGGATGGTAGTGCGTGGGGGTTCAACACCAAGTCGGGGACGACCCCTTCCTCAGTGAACGGCATGTCCTCCTGCGGTGCGAGGTGGCCGACGACGCCTTTCTGTCCGTGTCGGGACGCGAACTTGTCGCCCAGCTCGGGGACGCGCTGGTCGCGGACCTTCACCTTCGAGAGCTTCGAGCCGTCCTCGCCCTCCATCAGCGTGACGGTGTCGACGACGCCCGACTCGCCCGAGCGCATCGTCACCGAGGTCTCGCGTCGCTTCTGCGGGGAGAGTCCGCCCATGTCGTCGGGCTCCTCGAGGAAGCGCGGCGGGCTCGTCTTGCCGAGCAGGACGGAGGACTCGTCGACCTTCGTCTCCGGGTTCACGAGCCCGTCCTCGTCGAGGTGGGTGTACGCGTCCTCACCGCGTGCGCCTCGAACGTCCTGAGAGGGCATCTCGAAGCGGTCCTCCTGACCGCCAGGGTAGCGACGTTCCTCGCCCTCGTAGGTCCGGAAGAAGTGCGAGCGCATCAGTGCGCGGTCGACCGACCCCTGGTTCATCACGAGGGCGTCCTCGATGTTGAACCCCTCGTAGGACATCACGGCGACCACGAAGTTCTGTGCGGCCGGCCGCTTGTCGAAGTTTATCTGGTCGGACGTCTGAGTCTTCACCATCGCCAACTGCGGATAGTGCAGGAGGTGCTGGCGCGTGTCGGGCCGGATCCGGTAGTTCGCGGACGGGAGGCCGAGCGACTGTTTCATCATCCCCGCGCCCATCGTAATGCGGGGGCTGGCGTTGTGCTCGGGATACGGGATCATCCCCGCACCGATACCGAACACGAGCTGCGGATCGATCTCGAGGTGCGTGTGATCGTCTCCGACGTCGCTCTCGTCGACCGCGACGTAGATGTCCTCCTCCTCTTCCGCGTCGATGAACTCGACGTAGCCGCGCTCGACGAGGTCCTCGAAATCGACGTCGCCGCGCTCGACCGCCGCGATCTCCTCGTCGCCGAGGAGGGGTTCGCCGTTCTCGACGACGATGAGCGGTCGGCGGGCGCGTCCCGCGTCCGCGTTGACGATCACTTCCTGGGTCCGTTCTTTCACCGAGACGTTCACCATCTCGGAGACGTCGCCACGACGGCGCGCTTCCCGGATCTGTTCAGCGAGCCCGTTCGGGTCCGGATGGGTCCCGACGAGGCTCCCGTTGACGTACACTTTTGCTTCGCGTTCTGCCTGAGCCATGTTAGTCGTCCGCCGTCTGTCGTTCGACGCCCTCGATGCCGGGGATCCCCTCGACACCCATCGACGCCAGTTCTCGTTTCAGCCCCTGTTCGTCCTCGATGTTCTGTGACAGCTCCATCGCCTGTGCGAAGTTCTTCACGAGTCCACAGTTCGGTCCCTCCGGGGTCTCGGAGGGGCAGATGCGACCCCACTGGGTCGCGTGGAGGTCCCGCGCCTCGAAATGCGGCTGCGAGCGCGACAGCGGCGAGCGCAGGCGACGAAGGTGACTGAGAACGCCCATGTAGTCCGTGCGATCGACCAGCTGGGAGACGCCGGAACGCCCGCCGACCCAGTTGCCCGTCGCGATCGGGTGTTCGAGCCGCTCGGTCAACACGTCGGAGCGAACGACCGTGTTGACGGTGAGCTGTCGGTTACGCATGTTCGCGCGCTCGAGCTGATACTTCACGTCGCGTGCCAGCTTGTTCAGGGCGGTCCGGAACAGGTCACGCATGAGGTCGCCGGACACCTTCAGGCGCTTGTTGGCGTAGTGGTCCTTGTCGTCCGACTCGCGGCGATTCAAGGCGAGTTCGAAGCACGCCTCGGCCATCCGGCAGAGGTAGTACGCCTTGTTGATGCGGACGTCCTCCTCGTCGACGCCCTCCTCGTGGAGGTGCGGAAGGAGGTACCGGTCGATGACGTAGTTCGCCCGCTTCAGCTGGTAGTTCTTCCCCTGACCGGAGGCGACGCGCTCCCCGAGGGTCTCGATCGCCTCCTCGGTGGTCTGCACCGACGCCTCCTCTAAGTTCTCCAGCATGAACTTCACGATCTCGGGATCGTCGCTCACGCGGTGGACGATCTCCTCGTCGGATTCGAGCCCAAGCGCGCGGACCAGCGTCACGAAGTCGATCGACCCGGACACGGAGGGGAACGACACTTCGAGCAGTCCCTCGCGGTTGCGCTCACACAGCACGAGCGCACGGTACCCGCGGCGCTGGGAGAACGTCTTCGCGACCTGGATCTCGTCGCCGTATTTCGAGTCGTACTCCGCGAGGATCTTGTTCGGCGCGAGGTCCTCGCTCGTCATCAGCACGCGCTCGGAGCCGTTGACGATGAAGTAGCCGCCGGGGTCGACCGGGTCCTCGCCGATGTCGATCAGCTCCTCGTCGGAGAAGCCGGCCATGTTACACTTGTTCGAGCCGACCATGATCGGCATCCGGCCGACCTTCGTCTCCGTGGTGTCGACGACCTGTTCGGGCTCGTCCTCGCCGCCGCGCACGATGGACATCTCCATGAACACGGGCGCGGAGTAGGTGATGTTTCGCAGGCGGGCCTCCTGGGGATACAGCAGCTCCTCGGAGCCGTCGGCCTCGCGGACGCGCGGGGTGACCATCCGCACGTCTCCGAGCTCGACGTAGACGGGTTCTTGACCCTCCTTATCGCCGATGTCGGTGTCGATCGTCTCCTTTTCGTCGACGACTTCCTGCATGCCGCGATCCAGGAAGTTGTTGAACGAGCGGAAGTGATGTTCGGCGAGCCGGTCATCCGAGAAGTACTCGCGTGAAACCACGCGTCGGTCTTGCCTGTTCATGAGACGACGAGTCGGAACACGACCGCTTGATCGGTCGTTCGGGAGTTTCGTACGATCTTCACGACGTCGCCGACTTCGGCCTCGTCGGGGACGGCGGGGTCCGTACGTTTGATCTTCGGCAGGTTCGTTTTCGTCACGTTGTACTCCGCCAGAACCTCCTCGACCTCCTCGGGATCGTCGAGCAGGACGTGGTCCGGGACGAGTTCGTGTTGGCTTACGTCTACCATGGGTGGTGGTGATTGAAAGAAGCTATCACGAGATACTACAGTAAGTTAGATACGCCACTCAAATAAGGCTTACCAAGCGCGTCCGCCGTGCACGGCTGTCGGAGACGGCGGGGCGTGCGTCACCGAAACACACGATATCGTGATTCAAAAGGCTATCGGGACTGTGAACGCCACCCATCCTCGTCCACGATGACAAGCCTTATCTGCCAGACAGGGGTACGATGGGTTGCAGTCTGCCCGGATGGTGTAGTGGCCCATCATACGACCCTGTCACGGTCGTGACGCGGGTTCAAATCCCGCTCCGGGCGTCCCCCGATTTCGGGGCCGAGACTGCGTGTCTGCCCGGATGGTGTAGTGGCCCATCATACGACCCTGTCACGGTCGTGACGCGGGTTCAAATCCCGCTCCGGGCGTTTCCGTTCTCCGACGACGACTGGCGAGTGTCGTGTGCGTCCCGCCCGAACGGTTCACTCCGAGGGATCACACGTCGTTCAGCCGACCCGCCACCGCTCCGATCGCCGTCCCGAAGCGTGGGTTTATCCACGAAGGCGCGCCACGTTCGGGTGATGGTCGTCGCCGATCCACCGGTCCCCGAACTCGCCGACCGCGCTCGCGCCTGCGCCGATCGACTCCGCGATGCCGACAGCGTGCTGTTGGTCTCACACATCGACGCCGACGGGCTCACCAGCGCCGCGGTCGCCTCGACGGCGCTCGCGCGGGCGGGGATCGATCACGAGGTCGTCTTCGAGAAACAGCTCGACGCGGAGTCGATCGCGGGGATCGCCGCCCGCGAGTACGACACGGTGCTTTTCACCGACTTCGGCTCCGGACAGCTGGACGTCATCGCCGACTACGAGGCCGCCGGCGAGTTCACTCCCGTCATCGCGGACCACCACCAGCCGGCCGACGCCGACACGACGTTCCACCTCAACCCCCTCCTGGAGGGGATAAACGGGGCGAACGAGCTGTCCGGTGCGGGAGCGAGCTACGTCCTCGCACGCGCACTGGAGGGCTCAGGCGGCGACGGATCCGCCGGATCCGACGGCGACAACCGCGACCTGGCCGGTCTCGCGGTCATCGGTGCGGTCGGCGACATGCAGGACTCCGGCGACGGACTCGTCGGCGCGAACGAGGCGATCGTCGCGGACGGGGTCGCCGTCGAGGTGCTCGAAACGCGAACGGATCTCGACCTGTACGGTCGACAGACCCGTCCGCTTCCGAAACTGCTCGAGTACGCGTCCGACGTACGGATCCCCGGTATCTCCAACGACGAGGCGGGCGCGATCTCGTTCCTGTCGGAGCTGGAGCTCGAGTTGAAGTCCGGGGGCGAGTGGCGTCGCTGGGTCGATCTCGACGCCGACGAACGACGGACGCTCGTCTCCGCGCTGATACAGCGCGCGGTCGCCTCCGGCGTCCCGGCCGCCCGGATCGAGGCGCTCGTCGGGACGTCCTACACGCTCGTCGCCGAGGAGCCCGGCACCGAGCTCCGGGACGTCAGCGAGTTCTCCACCCTGCTGAACGCCACCGCCCGTTACGAGCGTGCGGACGTTGGGCTCGCGGTGTGTCTCGGCGACCGCGACGAGGCGCTCACGGAGGCGCGGAGCCTCCTCCGGAACCACCGTCGGAACCTCTCGGAAGGGCTCCAGTGGGTCAAAACCGAGGGCGTCACCCACGAGGACAACCTCCAGTGGTTCGACGCGGGGTCGCGGATCCGCGAGACGATCGTCGGCATCGTCGCCGGAATGGCCGTGGGATCGCCCGCGGTCGACCGCTCGAAACCGGTGATCGCGTTCGCCGAGGAGAGCGCCACGGAGCTGAAAGTGTCCTCGCGGGGCTCGCACCGACTCGTCCGTCAGGGACTCGACTTGTCGGTCGTGATGGGTGAAGCGAGCCGGTCGGTCGGCGGCGACGGCGGGGGACACGACGTCGCGGCCGGCGCGACGATTCCGGCCGACGCGCGGGACGCGTTCCTCGCGGCGGCCGACGAGCTGATCGGCGAGCAGCTGCCCTGACTCGGTGCGGACGTCGAGCTACGCGTCGCCGATGTCTCGGAACATCGCGCGGTAGTCGTCCGTCGAGAACGACTCGCCGAGGTCGTCGATGTCCGCGTCCAGGTCGTCGAGCCGCGCCAACAGATCGTCGTACGACTCGTTTTTCTTCAGTTGGACGGTCGGTTTCTCCGCCTCGAGGACAGCTCGCTTGCTTGCGAGCGCGGCGGCCTGTTGGAGGAGCTCGTCGTATTCGGTCCGCGTGAGAAGGGTTTCGAGTGCGGCCAGGAGGTTCGATCGGCTGACAGGCTTCGTCAGGTACAGATCGAACCCCATGTCGATGATGTCGAACTCGGGCTCGACCGCGGTCACCATCGCGATCCGACAGTCGTACCCGCGTTCACGGGTGTGCTCGAGCACGTCGTCGCCGCTCCCGTCCGGGAGCCGACGATCGAGGAGAATGACGTCGATCGTCTCGTCGATGCGGTCGATCGCCTCCGCGGCCGTCTCGGCCACGGTGACGTCGTACTGCTCCTCGAGGAAGCCCGCGTACAGCGCCGCGATGTCGGGTTCGTCCTCGACCACGAGTACGGTCGGCTCGCTCACCGCCGATCACCGTTCGTTCGACGGGGAGCCGCTTGACCGCACATACGGATGAAACCGACGTGTTGACGAATAAAGCTGTCGCCGTCGCGCCCCGATCGCACGACTGGTCTTTTATATACTGTCGCCGTCATACTTCGAACGAATGTCAGCGCTCGTCTCTACGGGGGTCGACGGTCTCGACTCGATCCTCTCCGGCGGTATCACGGCGCAGTCGACGGTGCTCGTCTCGGGGAATCCGGGAACCGGAAAGAGCATCTTCGGGATCCAGTACCTGTACACAGGGGTCACCGAGTACGACGAACGAGGAGTGTACGTCTCCTTCGAGGAGGACGAGGCGGACATCCGCGAGGCCGCGGCGTCGATCGGATTCGACGACTTCGATCAGTTCGTCGATGAGGGGAAGATCGCGATCCTGGACAAACGGGAGATGCTCCGGGAGGCCGACTTCTCGACGGCGGTCGATCGGCTCCTCGAAACGGTCGAGAACGGCGATTTCGACCGGCTCGTGCTCGATTCGCTGTCGATGTTCCAGCTCTTCTTCGAGGACGAACAGGAGAAGCGGACGTACCTGTTGAAGTTCTCGGACATCCTCAAGGCGAACGGGCTCACCTCGCTGCTCATCAACGAGCAGGGCGCGGTGTTTCCGGACACGGAGGTGGGGTTGGAGAACTTCCTCACCGACGGCAACATCTACTTCATCCAGACGCCCACGGACTCCGGCGTCAACCGGTACGTCTGGGTGGCGAAGATGCGGAAACAGGAGATCGACACCGACATCTTCCCGATGGAGATCGGGGAGGGCGGGATCACGGTCCACGAGCGTGCCGGCGGGTTCTCGATGATGGGTCGTGCGGGCGAGCCGTCGTTTTGACCACGGAACGGACTACTGGCTGGACGAGAGGTTCCGCCACACGTCGTCGAGCCGGTTTTTCACTGCGGACCGCTCCTCGACTTCGATGGTGAGATCCTCGCGGAAGTCGACCTCGATCCCGTCGACCTTGCGGCGATACACCTTCACTCGTCGATGCTCGTCGGAGAGCGGGCGATCGTGGAGCTCGAGGAGATCGGCCTCCTCCAACTCGTTGATCCGGCGGTAACACGTCGCGATGGGGACGTCGAGCTCGTCGCTGAGGTCCTGTGCGGACTTCGCGTCGCCCGTCGCGCTTAAGATATCCGTGTTGTACTTGTTTCCTAACACCGTGATCAAGTTCTCTCCCACCATTCTCGTTATCGAGTTTGATTGTTACTCCTAAAAGTATATCGGTGAGCTTCCAGAGTGTAGGCGGTCGAAAACGGCTCTCTGTTACATATTACGTGATAATTGAGGTAGATAAAAACCGTCCAATATTCGGCTCTTATCGCTGTTGATACTCGATACCGGATCTTTATGCGTGCCCTACGGAGAGGGGTCGTATGGAGCTGATCGAGGCGTTGTATCTCGTGACAACGACCGTGCTGGCGGGTGCCGGGCTGACGCTGTTCGGGTTCGCGGCCTCCGCGTACCGCGAGTCAGGCCGGACGTCGATGGCGTGGCTCGGGGTCGGGTTCGGACTGCTCGTCATCGCCGCGGTGGTAACCCCTCTTGCGGCGTTTCGGACGGAGTTCGCGAATCCGGAGGCGCTGCTGTTGGTGAACACCGGTCTGTACGCGGCGTCGACCGTGCTCGTCGCGGGGAGTCTCGCCGTCTACGAGCCCGGAACGCGGGAGTTCGTGATCTCGGACGCGGATCTCACTGAGTTTCAGGAATGATAACCAAAGAACGATCCGGGACAATCTATTCAATTTATATTTTATGTAATAAACACGAAAAACGCATGACTGCAGCTGTTTATCAGTACTGATTCTTTGCTCCAAGTCTTTAATAGTTGACTCTTGCTTGGGAGTTACAACGCCCGCCGGAGAGACCGCGGGCCGAGGCAGATCAACGACACATGTTCGAACGAGTATTCGACGAGGAAGAGCGCGGTCAGGTGGGTATCGGAACGCTCATCGTGTTCATCGCGATGGTGTTGGTGGCGGCGATCGCCGCCGGCGTTCTGATCAACACTGCCGGCTTCCTCCAGACACAGGCAGAGGCAACGGGCGAAGAGAGTACGAGCCAGGTCAGCGACCGCCTGCAGGTGGTGAGCCAGTCCGGCAACGTGACCGACCAGAACGTCACTGATCTCGACATCGTCGTTGCACAGGCACCCGGCGCGAGCAACATCGATCTCGAGGAGGTGAGCGTGGAGATAATCGGCGACAACGGACAGGAATCGTTCACCATCGGTGACGAGGACAACGCCACCATCGACATGTTCACCGGCGGCGAAGACGACGTCGTCTTAGTCGATAACAGCGATCGCGCCGAGATCCGGATCGAGCTCGGCACCACCGAAGGCGACTCCGTCGAGTACGACGTCCTGAACGCCGGTGACGACGCGACGATCACGTTCACGACGGCGGCCGGGGCGACGACGACGACGGAGATCCGCGTCCCGACCACGCTGACCGAGGACCAGGATTCGGTGAGGCTGTAACAATGTTCGAGTTCATCAACAACGACGAGGACCGCGGTCAGGTGGGTATCGGAACGCTCATCGTGTTCATCGCGATGGTGCTGGTGGCGGCGATCGCCGCCGGCGTGCTGATCAACACGGCAGGGTTCCTGCAGTCGCAGGCGGAGGCGACCGGTCAGGAGAGTACCGATCTCGTCTCCGAGCGGATCGACGTGACGAGCACCGTCGGCATCGTTGCCGATCCCGGCGGTGCAGACGACGGTAACCTGAGCGAGATCCGCCTCGGCGTCACCGGCGCGCCCGGTGCCGACCAGATCGACTTGAGTGAAACGACCATCCAGGCGGTCGGACCGAACGGACAAGAGAACCTCGTGTTCACCGCCAACGAAACCGAAGCCGGCGGCGAGGACGAGGACCTCGTCGGTGGTGAGGACGCGAGCCTGATCCCCGAGAACGGGTTCGCGGTTCAGAACTCCACCGGAGTGTTCGTCTCGGCCGATGACGCGGTGTTGAACGACGAGGATCAGTTCACCATCGTGTTGAACCCCGAGACGTCGCCGTTCGGCGAGGCCGGTGACGCGTTCGGCGAGAGCGAGAGCTCGTCGCTCGAGATCGTCTCGCCGTCCTCGGCGACGACGGCCGTCGACCTGCGCTCGCCAGACCTCTACCAGAGTGACGGCGAAGCGGTCCGACTGTAACGTCGGCACGAGCCGATCCCTGACCGCGTTCTTTCATTTATTCAATGTATCCCAGTGGCGACACAGTCTCCCGATCTCAGTCGTATCATATCGAATAATTTGAGCCGTTCCCTTATTACTACCCTTCCACTCCCTCCGATAGAGCCCGCGAACGGACGACGGGCGCACGCACACATGTTCGAATTCGCAACAGACGACGACAGGGGTCAGGTGGGTATCGGCACGCTCATCGTGTTCATCGCGATGGTGTTGGTGGCGGCGATCGCCGCCGGCGTGCTGATCAACACGGCTGGCTTCCTCCAGACGCAAGCGGAGGCAACGGGCGAAGAGAGTACGAGTCAGGTCAGCGACCGTCTTCAGGTCGTGAGTCAGGCCGGTAACGTCACCGATAGTCAGGCGGTCGACGAGCTCGACATCGTGCTCGCGAAGGCTCCGGGCGCGGGGAACATCAACCTGAACGACACGACCGTGGAACTCATCGGCGACGGCGGGCAGGAGACGTTCAGCGTCGGCGACGAGGGGAACGCGACGATCGACATGTTCTCCGGGTCGAGCGACTCCGTGCTGATAGACACCAGCGACCGTGCGGAGCTGAACATCGTTCTCGACAGCGACATCGAGTACGACGTGCTTCAGGCCGGTGACCGGCTCGCCGTGACGTTCACGACGGCGTCCGGCGCGTCGACGACGACGGAGATCCGCGTCCCGACCACGCTGACCGAGGACCAGAGCTCGGTGAGGCTGTAACGATGTTCGAGTTCATCAACAACGACGAGGACCGCGGTCAGGTGGGTATCGGCACGCTCATCGTGTTCATCGCGATGGTGCTGGTGGCGGCGATCGCCGCCGGCGTGCTGATCAACACGGCTGGGTTCCTGCAGTCGCAGGCGGAGGCGACCGGTCAGGAGAGCACCGATCTCGTCTCCGAGCGGATCGACGTGACGAGCACCGTCGGCATCGTGAACAGCTCCGACGAGGGAACGCTCAAAGAGATCCGTGTCGGCGTCGCCGGCGCGCCCGGTGCAGACCAGATCGACTTGAGCGACACGACCATCCAGGCCGTCGGACCGGAAGGACAGGAGAACCTCGTGTTCAACGCGACGAACTCGAGCGGTGACGAGCTGTCGACGCTGTCCGATCCGGACGCCCGTGACGTCCAGCAGGGAGCCTTCGCCGTCCAGAACAGCTCCGGCGCGTTCGTCGGCGACAGCGAGGCGGTCCTCAACGACGACGACAGCTTCACTATCGTGATCAACCCCGAGACGAACCCCTTCGGGACGGGCGCAGGCGAGGCCTTCGGCGAGAGCCAGGAGGCGACGCTCGACATCGTCTCGCCGTCCTCGGCGACGACGCAGGTCGAACTCCGCTCGCCCGATCTGTACAGCACTGACGACGAAGCGGTCAGGCTCTAACGAGCCACACACGCCTCGGTTCCGACGTTCCGGTGGATCCCCGCCCGGAACACCTATTTTCTCGCGCGAACACGATGTCCCCATGAGTGACAAGGAGGTATCGCCGGCCGATCCCGACGACCTCGACTTCACCGACGACGAGCGCGTCGCGGAGATCGACGAGGGCCGCTACGTCGTCGGTACCGACGGCCGGCCGAACGTCCGACCCTCGGGATCGGAGCCCGACTCGGAGCCGGCGGACGACTCCGGGTTCGAAACCCCGGCGGAGCCGCAGCGCGCCGCCGAACGCGAGCCCACCGCCACGGGCGACGCGAGCGGCGACGGCGCGGGCAGTCCCGACGTCGATCGCCAGGCGGTGAGCCGCTGGCTCGCGGGGTCGTTCGACGACGACGGCTTCGCGTACGGCTTCGACGCCACCCTCCACGCCGAGGGCGACACGGCCCGGCACCGAATGGTGTCGAACGACGTCACCGCAACCTTCGACACATTGGTCTCGTGGTTCGCGAGCAACGCCGGTACCGACGCTCCGCCGTCGGAGGCGCTCGGTCTCCTTCTCATGGCCGCCGACACGCCCGTCGACCTCCCGCCCGTCGCGATCAAGCGGTTCGCCGCGAGCCACGGGCTCTCCGCGACCGACTCCATCGGTGACCTGGTCCGCGCCGCTGAAGAGGAGGGCGGTTTCCGGATCGAGTGAGATTCAAACGGATTCGTGGGGAGTCGGTGAGTCCGGTGATGTGTCGGGAATCGGCTTCGATCTTTGTGGTCGACCGATGAGTGGACCTTGGCGGATCGACTGCGACCACCTCCAAAGCCCTGCCGAGAGAACTCGCGCCGCTCGATGCGCGTCGCCCGCGGACGCCCGCAACTATCGGATCGAGCGACCCGCCCCGCGAACGTTTATATATGGTGGCGCGGCCAGACGACCCGTGTTCCGATGACCCACCGTGCGGGGGAACGCGGGTGTGTGGTGCGGTCCCGCGCGGATCGTCGCCGTCGTCAACGGTCGCAAAACGGAGCGATACCGGCACCGAGACGACGGCCACACGCACCGCCTGTTAGCCCTAATCGAACGCCGGTAGCGATCTCTCGGGATCGCGTCCGGACCTACACCAGCGGCGCGACGATCTCTTCCCCCTCCGCGAGCAGCTCGTTGACAGCGTCCTCGGAGTCCGCCTCGGCGTACACCCGTAACACGGGTTCGGTTCCGGACGGCCGGACGAGCAGCCACGAGCCGTTCTCTAAGAGGAGTTTGAACCCGTCGAGCGTCACCACCTTCGCCACCTCGTGACCGACGACCGATTCGGGGATGTGGTCCTCTAACTCGCCGAGGACACCGGCCTTGCGGTCGTCGGGACAGCCGATCGATATCTTGCCCGCCGCGATCCGACCGTGCTCGTCGATCAGCCGGTCGACTCGATCGTCGAACGGCTCGTCGCTCTCGGCGGCCCCGGCTAACAGCGCCATCAGGACGCCGTCCTTCTCGCGGACGTGCCCGCGGATCGAGAAACCGCCCGACTCCTCGCCGCCGAACAGCGCGTCGTGCTCTTTCATCGCCTCGGCGACCCACTTGAAGCCGACGGGAGTCTCGATCACGTCCTCGCCGTGTGCCTCCGCGATGCGGTCGACGAGGAACGTCGTCGACACGGTCCGGACCGCCGGCCCGGAGTCGTCGGCCAGCAGTCGGTCGTAGCAGGCGGCGTAAAACAGATTGGCGTCGAGGACGCCGCGCTCGGGCGTGCAGACGGCGATACGGTCGGAGTCGCCGTCGTTGGCGATCCCCAGGTCCACATCGCCGTTGACGACCACGTCGGCGAGCTCGTCGAGGTGCTCCGCGTTCGGCTCCGGCGGCTCGCCACCGAAGGTGGGGTCGCGATCACAGCGCAGTCGCTGCACCTCCGCACCAGCGGATTCGAGGAGCGCGTCCGTGATTCCCCTGCCGCTCCCGTGCATCGCATCGTACGCGACGGTGAGCCCGTCGAGGTCGTCGTCGACGAGTTCACGGGCCGCCTCGGCGTGCGGAGTCACGAAATCGTGGCGGCTAATCTCGCCGTGCTCGTCCTCGGGGAGGAGATCCGGCTCGGCGAGCCGTTCGACGATGTCCTCGGTGACGTCCGGGAGAGCGGGTGCGCCGTCGCTGGGAATGAACTTCACACCGTTGTACTCCGGCGGGTTGTGGGAGGCAGTCACCATACACGCGCCCGCGAGGTCGTTGTCGACGATCGCGTACGCGACGAGGGGCGTGGGGACGTCGCGTTCGGGAAGGAGGACATCGAAGCCGTTGCCGGCGAGCACCGCTGCGAGGCTCTCTGCGAACCCCTCGCTCGTCTCGCGGGCGTCGTAGCCGACCGCGACCGGCGCGTCGTGGCCGGCAGCTTGGAGGTGGTCCGCGACCGCCTGTCCGACGATCCGGAGTCGGTCGTCGGTGAACGTGTCGAGCGTCGCACGCCAGCCGTCCGTGCCGAAAGAGATTGCGTCCATACGTGCCATGTCAATATCCACGACCATAACGTGGGGTGTCGGCGTCGATATCTGGAACGGGTTCGCGTCGAGGGTCGCGCCCTCGGCGGAGGGTCGTGTTCCCTCACGGGGACCGACTCGCCGGGCTTTTGGCGACACGCCACCGATCGACGGTATGACGAGGATCGTCGCGATATCCGGGAGCCGACGGGCGGGCAGCACGACGAGGTCGGCGCTCAGAGTCGCGCTCACCGCCGCCGAGGAGGCCGGAGCCGACACGGAGCTCATCGACCTCGGTGCGGTCGATCTCCCCTTATATCATCCCGACGAGGACGTACAGGGTGACAGCGAGGAGCTGACTCGGACCGTCCGCGAGGCGGACGGCGTGATCGCCGGCTCGCCGGTGTACCGGGGGTCGTACTCCTCGACGTTCAAGAACTTCCACGACTTCTGCGGCTCCGAGGAGTACGACTACACCGCGGTCGGCCTCCTTGCGACCGCGGGCGGCGGGTCGTACGGCGGAACCCTCGAACACCTCCGATCGACGTTCCGAAACGTCCACGCGTGGGTCGTCCCTCACGAGGTGGGGATCTCCGGCGCGTCACGAGCGATCGACGAGGACGGTCGGTTCCGCGACGACGACCTGCGCGATCGCACCGAGAAACTGGGACGGATCGTCGTCGAGCACGCCGAGCGGCTCCAGGAGTAGCGGCGAACACAGAGAGAAGTGGACAACGCCGACCGCCCGGCGAATGACTACGGTTTTGTGTAGATAGTCCATACACACACCATGTTACGGATCCGGCCGGACGAGCTGGACGAGCGCCTCGGAACCGCCGACGAACCGTTCCTGCTGGACATCCGGCCGGAGTCGGACTATCGGTCGGACGCGATCGACGGGAGCCACAACGTTCCCGTCTACGAGGACCTCGGACGCGGCGACGAGTCGTCGCTCCGCAGCCGACTCGACGAGATCCCGACCGACGAGGAGGTCGTCGTCGTGTGCAAGATGGGGATCGTGGCCAAGCGTGCGACGAAACTCCTCGATGCCGAGGGATACGACGCCGCCACGCTCGCTGGCGGGATGAGCGGATGGAACGGATTCTTAAAAGGGTCGCTCGGGTACAAGCTCCGATCGCTGTGGTGGTCGATCCGGTAGCCGTACGCCCCGAGGACGGCCGTCGAGATCAGCGCTCCCGAACCGCCGATCTCGACGCTGGATCGAGCGCTACTCCCCGCCGAGGAGTTCGACCAACAGCGCGTTCTGCGCGTGCATCCGGTTTTCCGCCTGGTCCCACACGAGCGCGCGGTCCGACTCCATCACGGCGTCGGTGATCTCCTCGCCGCGGTGGGCGGGCAGACAGTGCATCACGTCGGCGTCGGTCCCCGCGAGCAGCTCCTCGTTCACCTGGAAGCCGTCGAACGCGGCCAGTTTCTCCTCGCGGAGGTCCTCTTGTCCCATCGAGATCCAGACGTCGGTGTACACGACGTCGGCGTCCGCGATCGCTGCTTGGGGGTCCGTCGTCGGCTCGACGTCCGCGCCGAACTCCGCCGCGCGCTCGAAGACGTCCGGGTCCATCCCGTAGTCGGCGGGGGTGGCGACCGAGACGTCGATCCCGGCCATCGCCGCGCCGACGACGAACGATTGTCCGACGTTGTTGCCGTCGCCGATCCACGCCACGCGTGCGTTCTCCCCGACCCGCTCACGGATCGTGAGCAGGTCCGCGAGCGTCTGACACGGATGCGCCTCGTCGGTGAGTCCGTTGATCACGGGACAGTCGGCGTACTCGGCGAGCGTCTCGACGTCCTCGTGGTCGAACAGTCTCGCCATCACGCCGTCGACGTAGCGGCCGAGCACGCGTGCGGTGTCTTTTAAGGGCTCGCCGTGGCCGAGCTGGATGTCGTCCGGACCGAGGAACATCGCGTGGCCGCCGAGCCGGGTCATCCCCGTCTCGAAGGAGACGCGAGTGCGCGTCGACGGTTTCTCGAAGATCATCCCGAGCGTGTCGTCGACGAGTCGCGGATCGACCGCGCCCGCCTTCATCGCGGCGGCACGGTCGAGCAGGCGATCCAGCTCCGCGGGCGTGACGTCGTCGATGTCGAGGAAGTCGTCCGTGTCGAGGGTGTCGTCTGTATCGAGTGACATGTGGTTCGTGTGGTGTGTCGTGTTCGGTATCGATCGGCTGGCGTCGTCGGATCCTCTCGTTGTCGGTCGGTTTCGATGTGGTTCGTTCGAGAAGTGGTCGTCGATTCGATGCGTTCCCGACGGCTATCGTCGATCCCGGCATACGTCGCTCAACACGGCGGTTGCGCGGTCGAGCTCCGAGAGCGGGAGCCGTTCGTCAGGTGTGTGGTCGAGCTCGGAGTTGCCGGGGCCGTACGTGACCATCGGGCAGTCCCACGCGGCCGCGAAGAGGTTCATGTCGCTGGTCCCGGTCTTTCGGAGCAGGCGCACGTCGCCGCCCGCGCGGCGGATCGCGACGCGGAACGCACGCGCGAGGTCCGTGCGAGGGCTCTCCATCACGGGCGGCATCGGCTCCCCCCAGTGGACCGACCCGGTCGTCAGCTCCCCCTCCGCGAGCTCGTGGATCTCGTCGACGGGTCGGGAGGGTGGCACCCGCAACTGGACGTCCATCGTCGCCTCCACGGCGAGGCCGTCATCGCTCAGCCCGCCGTCGATCGAGATGGGTTTCGTCGTCACCTGATCGAAGACGGCGGTTTCCGGATCCTCGGGCGTGAACCGTTCCTCGACGCCGTGCCACCAGCCGATCGCGTGTTGGATCGCGTTCGGCTCCGGTCGCGAGGAGTGGCCCGACTCGCTCGTGTTCACGTACGTCCCCTCGAGAAGCCCGCGATATCCGAGCGTCACCCCGTCCCAGCCGGACGGCTCGCCGTTGACGACCGCCTCCGGCGCGTCGCGGTCGGAGACGAGGTGGCGCGCCCCGCCCGAGTCCACCTCCTCGCGGACGACGCCGGCGAACGAGACGCCGGTCTTCACCGCCGCGACCGCCATCGCGACGAGCGGTCCCGTCGCGTCGACCGACCCGCGACCCCACAGGACGGGCTCGCCGGGCTCGCCGACGCGGACGTTCGACGCGCCCGGCGGATCGTCGGCGGGTGCCGGGCGCACCTCGACAGGAATGTTGCCGGGAACCGTGTCGATGTGCGAGGTGAGAAGCACGGAGTCGTCGGCCGGCGCGCGGACGTTGCCGACCTCGTCGATCCACGCCTCGCGACCGTTCGCTTCGAAGAAGTCCTGGAGGCGCTCGGCGGCCGCCGCCTCCTCGCCCGACGGCGACGGGATCGAGACCATATCGTACAGCAGCTTGCGGGCCGGCGTGTCGCAGGCCTCGGGGTAGCCGCCCCCTGCGACGACGTCGGTCCCGGCCGCGGACGACTCGTCGGTGGTCCCGTCGGCGTCGTCGCTTCCGTCCTCGTTCGCGTCGGGACGCTCGGTCCCGTCGACTCCCGCCATCAGCCCAGCACCTCGACGAACGCGTCGACGAACCGGTCGGCGTGCTCCTCGTCGATCGTCAGGGGTGGAAGCAGGCGAACGACGGTCCGACCCGCCGGCAGCGCCAACACCCTCTCCTCGATAGCGAGGTCACGGAGCACGCGGTTCGCGCCCCGTTTCACCTCGATGCCGATCATCAGCCCCTCGCCGCGAACCTCCCGAACGGGGAGATCGTGCTCGTCGGCGGCCGCCGCCAGCTCGCTACGCAGGTAGTCGCCGATCTCGGCGGCGTGAGCCGGCAGGTTCTCCTCGATGACCGTCTCGAGCGTGGCGTTCGCCGCCGCACAGACGACCGGGCCGCCGGAGAACGTCGAGCCGTGGTCGCCCGGATCCTCGGCGATCCAGTCGGCGACGAGCGTCGCCCCCATCGGCAGCCCGTTCGCGATTCCCTTCGCGGTCGTGAGGACGTCGGGCACCACGCCCGCACGCTCGCAGGCCCACAGCGACCCCGTCCGGCCGACGCCGGTCTGGATCTCGTCGAACACCAGGGCCGCGCCCGCCTCCGCGGTGACCTCTCGCGCCGCCGCCAGATACTCGACCGCCGCGGGGTGGATCCCGCCCTCGCCCTGGACGGGTTCGAGGAAGACGGCCGCAGTGTCGTCGTCGACCGCCGCCGCGAGCGCCGCCTCGTCGCCGTACTCGACGAACTCGACGCCGCCAGCTAGCGGCTCGAACGGGGCCTTGTACTGCTTTTTCCACGTAAGTGCGAGCGCGCCCATCGTTCGGCCGTGAAACGCGCGCTTGGTGGCGACGATCTTCTCCGCCCCCGTCGCCGAGCGCGCGAACTTCATCGCGGCCTCGTTGGCCTCCGTGCCGGAGTTACACAGCCAGACGTTGTCGAGCCCGTCGGGCGCGACCGTCGCCAGCGTCTCGTACGTCTCCGTCCGGACGTCGACCGGATATGACGCCTGCACGTAGGTCAGCTCCGCCGCCTGCTCCCGTACCGCCTCGGTCACCGCGGGATGCGAGTGTCCGAGCGGCGTGCAGGCGTAGCTCGCGCCGAAATCGAGATATTCGGTCCCGTTCTCGTCGCGGAGGTACGGCCCCTCGCCCGACTCGATCGTGATCGGCTTCTCGGAGAAGACGAAGCCGCTCATGCGGTCTCCTCCTCCGTGTCGGATGTGGACCCGTCGGCGTCTCCGTTCCCGCCGCCGGACCCGTGGGCGTCGTCCTCCTCGTCGACCTCGTCATCGCTGTCGAGCACGGAGCGCTCGATGGTCGTTCCCGAACCGCCGAGCGCGGCGACGATCGGATCGCGGACGTTCGCGTCGGCGACGACGACGCGGGGCGATCCCCCGTCGAGCGCCTCCGTCGCCGCCATCACCTTCTTGCCCATGAACCCTTCCGCGGCCGCCTCGACCGCGTCCAGCTCCGCGGGGGTCGACGCCGACTCGATCAGCGTGTCGGGATCGTCGGGATCCGCATACACGCCCGCGACGTCCGTTAAGAGCACGAGCTCGGCATCGAGCGCGCCCGCGACCGCCGCGGCCGCACGGTCCGCGTCCGTGTTGACGGGGGTAATGCTGCCGTCGCTCTCCGTTCCTTCCATCGGCGGTGAGACGACGGGCGTGTAGCCGTCGGCGAGCAGGCCGGCGAGGAGGTCGGCGTTCACCGACTCGATCCGTCCGGAGTGTTCGCCGCGTTTGATCTTCTTTTTACCGTCCTCGACGACGCGGATCGCCGACTTGCGGGGCCCCGAGAGGAGCCCGCCGTCGACGCCGCTGAGCCCGACGGCGTCGACGCCGGACCCGCGGAACAGCGCCGTCAGCTCCGTGTTGAGCTTGCCGGCCATCGCCATCGTGAACGCCTCCATCGTCTCCGTGTCGGTGAAGCGTCCGGTGACGCCGGAGGCGGACTCGACGTACTCGGGCTCCATCCCGAGCCGCTCTATGGTCTCGTCGACGACCGTCGAGCCGCCGTGGACGACGACGACCGCCCGACCGTTGGCGACGAGGTGTGCCACGTCGCCGACCGCGCCGGCCGGATCGACCGCCTTCGCGCCACCGATCTTCACGACGACCGGCGGCTCCGCGTCCTCGTCCGACTTCGATCCGCCGACCGTTCCCGCGGCGGCGCTCGCCGCGGCTCCGGTGTCATCGTCACCCGTGGTGTCGAATCCGGTCATGGCGCGCCCACGGGGTGGAGCCCCTCGAACTCGAGTCCGGCCGTCTCGGGCAGTCCGAGTGCGATGTTCGCCGCGTGAACCGCCTGCCCGGCCGAGCCCTTGGTCATGTTGTCGATCGCGGAGAAGGCGACGATCCGCTCGTTGCTCGGGTCGAGCTCGAAGCCGACCTCGCCGTGGTTGGTGCCGGCGACCGCCTTCGGCTCGGGGTAGCGGTAGACGCCGCCCCCGCCGGAGACCAGCCGCATGAACGGCTCGTCCTCGTAGGCACCGCGATACGCGCCCCATAGGTCGCCCTTCGAGACGGGGCCGTCGGGGAACACGTGACACGTCGCGCTCGCGCCGCGGACCATGTCGACCGCGTGGACCGTAAAGGAGACGGAGAGGCCGAGGTACGCCTCGATCTCCGCCTCGTGGCGGTGGCCCGTCGGCGCGTACGGACGGACGACCCCCGAGCGCTCGGGGTGCGAGGAGGCCGCGCCCCCGCCCGCGCCGCCCTCCGAGGAGCCGACCTTCACGTCGACGACGACGTCGCCCGTGTCGGGACCGAGGATCCCCTCGTCGACGAGCGGCTTGAGGCCGAGTATCGTCGCGGTCGCGTTGCAGCCGCCGCCCGCGATCAGGTCCGCTCCCGGGAGGTTCTCGCGGTTGAGCTCCGGGAGCGCGTACTCCGCGCGCTCCAGGTACTCCGGCGAGACGTGGCCGTCGTACCACTCGTCGTACAGCGCCGCGTCGGGGAGCCGGAAGTCCGCCGACAGGTCGACGACCGTGTCCGCGGCCTCGAAGTACTCGTCGACCTGTCCCATCGAGACGCCGTGGGGCGTCGCCGAGAAGAGGACGTCGACGGAGTCGAGGTCGTCCGGATCCGAGAAGCGCAGGTCCAGCCCGCGCAGGTTCGGATGGGCGTGACCCACCGTCTTGTTACTCGCCGACCGGGAGGTCGCCTGCACGACCTCGACGTTCGGATGCCCGGCGAGCAGACGGAGCAGCTCTCCGCCCGTGAAGCCGGTGCCGCCGACGACCGACGCGGTGTAGGTATCCGCGCCGAGCGCGTCGGTCGTCTCGGCGTCGGTCTCGTCGCCGCTCATGCGAGGATCTCCGATTCAGGCTTGCTCCCCGCCGAGTCGCAGTTTCCCGACGCAGCCTCCGCCTTCGCCTCCAGCCAGTCGACGACTGCCGCGGGCACGTCGACGTCGGTCGTGTCGTTTAACGCCTTGAACTCCACGGTGTGGTTCACCTCGTGGACGGTGTAGTTCGGCCCGTCACCGCCGGTCTCCATGAGGTCGATGCCGAGCAGGCCGCCACCCACCGCGTCGGAGGCCGTCTCGACGAGCTCCAACGCCTCGTCGTCCAGCTCGAACGCCGCCGTCTTCCCGCCCTTCGCGGCGTTGGTGAGCCAGTGGTCCGACGTGCGCGTCATCGCGGCGATCGGCTCGCCGTCGACGGCGAGCACCCGGATGTCGCGGCCCGGCTTGTCGACGAACTCCTGGACGTAGAACACCTTGTGCTCGTAGTGACCGAGGGTGGCTTTGTGCTCTAAGATCGCCTCCGCGGCGTTCCGTGAGTCGATCTTCGCCATCAGCCGGCCCCACGACCCCACGACGGGTTTGAGCACGCAGGGATAGCCGAACTCCTCGATGATCTCGAGGGCCGTGTCGGTCGTGAACGCGACCTTCGTGTTCGGCGTCGGAACGCCGGCCTCCGCGAGCCTGAGGGAGTTCTTCGCCTTGTCGGCACAGACGTCGGCCGTGTCCGGCGTGTTGACGACCGGTACGCCGTAGCTGTCGAGGAACTCCGTCGCGTACAGCGAGCGGCTCGTCGCCAGACAGCGGTCGACGACGATGTCCAGATCCGCCACGTCGGCGGTCGTCTCCTCGAGCCCGAACTGCACCTTGCGGACGTCGATCTTCTCGACCTCGTGGCCGCGTTCGCGAAGCTCGCTCAACAGGAGCTTCTCGTCCTTGCGGATCCGGGAGTAGAGGATGCCGATCTTCATCTCACTCCCCCCAGTCCTCTTCGAGCTCCGGGGCTCGATCGAGGACCGGCGGGGACACGTCGATGACCTCCAGCTCCGCGCCACAGGTCGCACAGTCGATGATCTCTCCGGCCTCTAAGTCGTCGTGCAGGGAGACGTCGGCCCCACACTCCACGCATTCGGCTTGGCTCATTGTCGTACCTCCCGATACGATGCTTCCCCCTATAAATCTACCGAACCTATATGGGAAATTACACTAACTGCACACCAAGCTATCCGTGTTTACAGGCTTTTCCGGCCACCGTTCGAGATCGATTGTAAGATATCAGTTATGTGTGTTCCCCCGAAGGGGGTCGCGGCACGTTCGGCGCAGTCGATCGCGAGCGATCCGCCGGACTGCGGGGCGTCGAGTCGGTCGCACACGGTCTCGCCGTCGTCTCAGACATACGACGCCACCTCCTCGTCGAGCGTTTCGGCCGCGGTCGCCAGCGCCTCGCGTGCCGCCACGAGCGCCTCCCGGTCCTCGGACAGGTCACGGTCGGCGGCGGACAGGTCCGCACGAACCGTCTCGGGTGCGGGTCCGCCCGCGGAGTCGCGGCTCGCGACGCTCGCCGTCGGGTCGAGCGTGCGTTCCACGTCCGCACGGCTCACGTACTCGAAGAGGGACTCGCCGGTTACGTCACGTGCGGCCTCGTCAACTCTTGCGGCCGCGAGTTCGGGCGTGTCGCCGTCCTCGATCGACTCGGCGGCGTCCGCGACGATCTCGTGGGCCGTCCGGAACGGGAGTCCCGACATCGCCAACAGGTCCGCGACGCCCGTCGCCGTCGAGAACCCGTCGCCCGCCGCGTCGGCGAGGGCGTCCACGTTCCAGTCGGCGGTCGCGACCGCGCCCGCGGCGATCCCCGTCGCCTCTCGGACGTCGTCCGCGATCTCGAACACGCCCGCGTGTGCGCGCTGGAGGTCGCGGTTGTACGCCCGGGGGAGCCCTTTCAACAGGCTCAGCGTCCCGGTCGCCTCGCCGATCGCGTCGCCCGCGACCCCGCGGGTCAACTCCAGCGTGTCTGGGTTCTTCTTCTGGGGCATGATCGACGACGTCGACGAGTAGTCGTCCGACAGGTCGACGTACCCCTTGTTCGCGAACAGTATCAGGTCCTCGGCGAGCCCGGACAGCGTGGTCGCGAGCGTCGCGCAGGCGTTCGCGACCTCCGCGAGGAAGTCTCGCGAGGAGGCGGCGTCCATCGAGTTGCGAACGACTCCGTCGAAGCCGAGCAGCGCCGCGGTACGGTCGCGGTCGACGTCGAACGGCGTCCCCGCGAACGCCGCCGCGCCCAGCGGTGAGCGGTTCACGCGCTCGTAGGCGTCGAGCAGTCGAGCCGTGTCGCGCGCGACCGCCCCCTCGTACGACAGCAGGTAGTGGGCGACCGTCGTCGGCTGGGCCGGCTGGAGATGGGTGTAGCCGGGCATCACCGTCTCCGCGTGCTCGCCCGCCACGTCGACGAGCGCCTCGCGGAGGGACAGTGTCGATGCCACGACCGCCAGCACGTCCTCCCGCAGGCGGTACCGGATACACGTCGCCACCTCGTCGTTGCGCGAGCGCGCCGTGTGCATCCGTCCGCCGTCCGGGCCGACGCGGTCGATGACGGCGGTTTCGATCGCCTCGTGGACGTCCTCGCCGTCGGGAAGCGCGCCGTGGCCGGCGGCCTCGACGTCGTCGAGCGCCGCGAGGACCTCGCCCGCGACCGCGTCGTCGACGATCCCTTGCTCCGCGAGCATCACGGTGTGTGCGCGGTCGACCGCGAGATCGGCCTCGAAGATCGCCTCGTCGGCGGCGAGGCTCGACAGGAACTCGCGGGCGGGGCCGCCGCTGAAGCGGTCGCGGCGGACGGCGGTTTCCGCGTCCGTCGCCCCTTCGGCGTTCGCTGCCGTGTCGGCGTCCGCCGCCGCCTCGGCGTTCCTCTCCGTGTCGGGGTCGTCGTCGGTCATCCGTTCACTCGTCGGTGCCGATCCCGTCGCCGGAGGTCTCGCCGCTCCCGTCAGTGGCGAGCTCGGGCCTTTCGACGCCCGCCTTCACGTCGTTGGCGAGGCGCTCCTGGAGCCCGTGGTACTTCGCGACGCCCGTCGCGTCCTCCTGGGCGATGCCGTCGACGTCCTCGGTGTTGAACGAAGCCATCTCCTCGGAGTAGACGGCGTACTCGGAGTCACGGGCGACGACGCGACAGTTGCCGCCGGACACCTTCACCGTCGCCGACCCCGTCACGACGTCCTGGGTCTCGTCGATGAACGCGTCGAGGGCGTCGACGACGGGCGCGAACACGAGCCCTTGGTACGCCTTCTCTGACCACTCCTGCTCGATCCCCTTCTTAAAGGAGCGCTCGTTTTTCGTCAGGACCAGGTCCTCCAACGCGCCGTGAGCGGTCAACAGGACGGTTGCAGCCGGGTGCTCGTAGTTCTCGCGCACCTTCAGTCCGAGCATGCGGTCCTCCATCACGTCGGTGCGCCCGACGCCGTAGCCGCCGGCGTACTCGTTGAGGTGCTGGATCAGCGGGACCGGGTCCATCTCCTCGCCGTCGACGGCGACCGGAACCCCCGCCTCGAACTCGATCTCGATGGTCGTCTCGCCCTCGGGGTGAGCGGTCCACTCGTAGATGTCCTCGGGCGGCTCGTAGTTCGGCTCCTCGAGCTCGCCGCCCTCGACCGCGCGCGACCAGATGTTCTCGTCGATCGACCAGACGCCGCCGTCGCCGGCCTCGACGGGCAGGTCCTTCTCGGCGGCGTACTCGATCTCCCACTCGCGGGTGAGTCCGAGCTCGCGGACCGGCGCGATGACCGCCAGATCGGAGCCGCGCCAGATCGTCTCGAACCGGAGCTGGTCGTTGCCCTTCCCCGTACAGCCGTGTGCGATCGCGTCACAGTCCTCCGCCTCGGCGACCTCGAGGATCGCCTCCGCGATGACGGGCCGGGCGAGGGCGGTGCCGAGCGGATAGCCCTGATACGTCGCGTTCGCCTTCACCGCGTCGAAACACAGGTCGGCGAACTCCTCTTTCGCGTCGACCACGTGGAGGTCGAGCCCGAGCGCCTCCGCGGTCTCCTCGGCCTCGTCGAACTCCTCGGTCGGCTGTCCGACGTCGACGTTGACGCCGATGACCTCGTCGTAGCCGTACTCCTCTTTCAAAAGCGGTACGCAGACGGTCGTGTCGAGTCCCCCACTGAACGCGAGTGCTGCCTTCGTCATTATCGGAGAAGAACGGCCTCATCCCCTTAAATTCAGCGGTTTAGATTTTGTAAGAAATGCTCGGAGACGACACTGCGCGACCCCGAGAACGGCGGAGTCGGGACTCTTCGGAACGAAACGGCGCGAACGCGACGAGGGAAGTGAAGTTATCGGCCACGGGGGGCCGGTCGTCGCGCCGCGCCGGAGACCGGTCGCGGTCGGACGACTCGTCGCGGTCGCGAGACTCGTCGGTCTCGGAGAAGGGCGAAGACGCGACGAGCCAGCGCACTCATTAGCAATGCGTAGTCAGTCCCCGGTACAAAAAGCTTCCGTGACGGCGGGACGACGGGTCGCTCAAAGCCAGAGCAGCTGTGCGTGCCGCGTCTCCTCGAACTCCAACACCGTCTCCTCGTCGACGAGTCCGGCGTCGACGGCGACGCCGACCGCCTCCGTGCCGACGACGTTGGCGACCTGCGCGCGCCCCAGCGCGGCGACGACCTCCTCGGCGGTCGCCTCGACGGCGTCCGGGCCGCCGTAAAAGGACTCGGTGACCGTAATCGTCGCCGTCCCGTTGTCGTACGTCTCGCCGAGGCAGTCCGTATCGCAGACGGAGACGAGCAGCCCCTCCTTCGTCTCGCGCTCGCGAAGCAGCATTCAGAACCCCTCGGGACCCTCGCCCTGCAGTTCGCGTTCCGGTTCGCGGTCGCCGCCCGCGTCGCGACCGCCCTGCCCACCCGCGCCACGCTGCCCGCCCGCGCCGCGACCGCCCTGTCCGGCCATCGGTCCGCCGCCGCTCTGCTCTTCAACGAGCTGCTCTTCGACGTCGCGCCGGAGCTCTTCGGCCTGCTCGGCGACCTCCTCTGCCTGCTCGTGGTCGCCCGCCTCCTCCAACGCGCGCGCTTTCTCCGCTAGCACGTCGGCGTCACGGTGGCCGAGACGGATCGCGTTGTCGAAACACTGTACGGCGTCCTCGGCGAGTCCGCGCTCGATCAGGAAGAAGCCCCGGTTGTACCACGCCTGCGCGAACCGGGGATCGATCTCGACGGCGCGCTCGGCGTGTTCGAGCGCCTGCTCGTGGCGACCGAACTCCCAGAGCGCGTACGCGAGGTTGGTCTCGGCGGTCGCGGCGTGCTCGGAGTCGTCGTCGATCCGCAGCGCCTCCTCGTAGGCACCGATGGCGCGGTCGAACTCCCCTAACTCCGCGTGGGCGACCCCCTTGTTCACCCACGCCTCCTGTTCGTCGAGGGAGTCGTCCTCGGCGAAACTGGCGGCGCGTTCGAACGTCTCGGTCGCCTCCTCGAACCGGTTGATCGACATGTACGACAGGCCAACGTCGAGCAGTTGATCGACGTCGACGTCGTCGCTCCCGACGTTCCGACTGTCCAGTTCGTCGGTCAACACGCGCGAGTCGACGGGATCGACCTTCGTCGGGTCGACTTTCAGCTCCGGCGGATCGAGCGTGAACTCGTCGTAGTCGGCGTCGACGCCCTGGCCGGCGGAGAACTCGTGGTCGTCGACGTCCCGCTCGTCAGTCATACCGACGGATTGGCGACCACGATGGGTAAGGGTTACGTCGTCGCGAGGCCCGGGAGACGCGTCCCCACACGACTTATCTCCCGGACGGCCGCACGGTGTGTATGGAGCCGTTGCTGCTGTCCTCGCTGTTCGCCCTGGTCGTCGCGTACGGCGTCGTCTGTGCGTCCGCACCCGAACTCTCCTTCCGCCTCGACGGCCCCCTGAACCGGATGGACGGGGACCCGGGAGCGATAGCCGTCCGAAACCGCCGGTACGCCGGCTGGATCTCGGTGGCTGCCGGCGTGTTCGGGGCGGCGTACCTCGTCGGACTCGTCGCCGTCGTGGGCTGTGTCGTCGCCGCCGGTGTCGCGAGCGCATGGCTCACGATACGCGGCTGAGTCGTGTCCCGCGAGGACCGGTAACGACCGGTACGACCGGTAACGACCGGTAACGACCGGTACGACCGGTAACGACCCATATCCGACGACCGATCGGCGGCCGACTGTTAAGTGAACGTGGACCCTATCGACCGTCGATGCGCGCGTTCTTCTCCGTGGACCTTCCCGACGACCTCGCGGGGCCGCTCGCCGACGCGCAGGCCACGCTCGAGGGGGCCGACGGGCTGAACTTCGTCGACCCGCAGCAGGCACACGTCACGCTGAAGTTCCTCGGCGACGTGCCGGCCAGCGCACCCGACGCAACCGACCTCGACGACGTGCTCGCAGCCGGCGAGCGGGCGGTCGCGCGCGCCGCCGTCGATCCGTTCGCGTGCCGCGTCGCCGGACTCGGGGTGTTTCCCTCGCTGGGATACGTCTCGGTCGTCTGGGTCGGGGTAGACGAGGGCGGCGAGGCGCTGACTCGACTCCACGAGGCGCTGGAGGCGGAGACGACCGCGATCGGGTTCGACCCGGAGACCCACGAGTTCACGCCGCACGTCACGCTCGCCCGGATGACCGACGCACGCGGGAAGGAACTGGTTCAAACGGCGGTCCGCGAACGCGACCCGGTCCTCGGACAGTTCGAGGTCGACGAGTTCCGACTGACGGCGTCGACGGTGACCCCGGACGGTCCGGTGTACGAGACGGTCGAGACGTTCCCGCTGTGAACAGCACACGGGCTCCGCACCGTCTCACCGCCCGGCTCACTCACCTCCGACTCACCTCCGACTCACTCACTCCCGGCTTACTTACCCCCGACTCACTCCCCGTCGACGAGCCGTCGGAGCTGCTCCGGCGGCACCGCGCCGCGGGCGGCGTGACCGTCGTACGCGAACGTCGGAACGCCGGTGACGCCCTGTTGCCGGGCCGCGTCGAACAGCTCATCGATCCGCTCCCGGAGGTCGTCGTCCGCGAGTGCGGCCTCGACGACTCCCTCGTCTATCCCCTCCACGTCGTCCGCGAGATCGATCAACACGTCCGCGTCGCCGATGTCGCGACCGTCCACCCACAACGCGTCGAACACGGCGTCGTCGAAGGTGGGCCACGCGTCGGGATACTCCTCTTTCACGCGCAGTGAGACGAGCTGTGCGGGTAGCGAGTCGACCTCGACCGCGATCTCCTGGGCCATCTCGACGTCGTACCGCTCCTGTAGCCGTCGGACGTTCTCGCGGGCCTGTGCGTAGTAGTCGTCGTCCTTCCCGTCGTCGACGTCGTGGTCTATCTCCCCGTCCGGGCCGCGTTTGCCCGCGCGGAGGTCGAACGGGTGCCAGTCGACCGCGAGCGGTTCGTCGCGGGCGGCCCGGTACAGCGATAGCGACTCGCGCCCGAGGTAACAGAACGGGCAGACGTAGTCGGAGTAGACGGTGATCGCGTCGGCTGCTGGCTCGGTCATATCGTCGGGAGGGCGTCCACGCCCAAAGCCCGTTCGACGGCGGCGATCGCCACCCCTTATAACAACCGGGGAATATCTCTCGGATATGGCGACCCCCTACGATCCCGTCTCCCCGCCGGTCGCGCTGACGATCGCCGGCAGCGACAGCGGCGGCGGGGCGGGGATCCAGGCGGACCTGAAGACGATGACCGTCCACGGCGTGTTCGGGACGTCGGTCGTGACGGCGACGACCGCCCAGAACACCCGCGGCGTTCACGACGTTCATCCCGTCCCGGCCGGCCACGTGGCGAGCCAGTACGACGCCGTCGTCGACGACTTCCCGGTCGGTGCGGTCAAGACGGGCATGCTCGCGACCGCCGACGTCGTCGAGACGGTCGCCGAGCGGCTCGCCGGGTTCCCGAACCCGGTCGTCGTCGATCCGGTGATGGTGGCCGCGACCGGCGACCGACTCCTCCCGCCCGAGGCGGAGGTCGCCTACGACGACCTGATCGCCGAGGCGACGCTCGTCACGCCGAACGTCGACGAGGCCGAGGTGCTGGTCGGCGATCCGATCACGACCGCGGACGACGCCGAGGCCGCCGGCCGAGCACTCGTCGCTCGCGGGGCGTCGGCCGCACTGATAAAGGGCGGTCACCTCGCCGCCGACGGCGACACCGTGGTCGACACGCTCGTCGTCGACACGGACACGCTCGTCGTCGATACCGTGGTCGACACGCTCGCCGTCGACAGCGACACGGGGGAGGAGCACGGCGGGACGACCGAGACGATCCGCATCGAGAACCCGCGCGTCGACACGGACGCGACGCACGGGTCAGGCTGCACGCTGTCGAGCGCGATCGCCGCACGGCTGGCCAGGGGCGAACCGCTCCGGGACGCGGTTACCGCCGCGGTCAACGGCATGGGTGCGACGATCGCGCGCGGCTACGACGTGGGGAGCGGTCCGGGGGCCGTGAACCCGACGGCGTTGGACGACGACTCGGGGGCGCTCACGGGGACGGCTCGGTCCGACCGGAAACGCTGATACCGCTGCGGCCGCGAGAGACGCTCGTCGCGGGCGTCGCGTCGCTCGGGTAGGGGCCCGTCGCGACGCCCGCGGCGACTGCTCGATCGGTGAGCGGCGGCGCTCCGACTGGAAAACAGGGATCGACCACCCATCGTCGGCGAACCGGAACCGGCCGGGACCGACCGTCGGCGAACCGGAACCGGCAGGGCTGAGCGTTCGAAGGACGTGGTCGCCTCGGACAGTCGATCCGACCCGCAGGGTTTTAGCCGGCGACGGCGGGAGTACGGGTATGGCTACGGGCATCGTCGGGGAGTTCCTCGAACTGAAGGAGGGGACCGACGCCGACGTCCTCGCGATGCAGTGCGGCGACTTCTACGAGTTCTTCGCGGACGACGCCGAGCTCGTCGCCGCCGAACTCGACTTGAAGGTGTCCCAGAAGTCCTCGCACGGCTCCTCGTACCCGATGGCGGGCGTACCGCTCACCGAGCTCACGCCGTACTTAAAGGCGCTCGTCGAGCGCGGCTACCGCGTCGCGGTCGCGGACCAGTACGAGACGGACGACGGCGGCCACGCACGAGAGATCACGCGAGTCGTCACGCCGGGGACCCTCCTCGAAACGACGGACGCGGACGCGCGGTACCTCGCGGCGATCGTCCGACCGGACGACGAGCCGTCCGGCCCGTACGGCGTCGCCTTCGCGGACGTGACGACCGGTCGCTTCCTGGTGACGGAGCTCGAAGACGAGGGGGCGCTTCGCTCTGAGCTGTACCGGTTCGACCCGACGGAGGTGCTGCCGGGGCCGCGGGTCCGCACCGACGACGCTCTGCTGGGCGCGGTTCGCGAGGAGCTGTCGGGGTCGCTGTCGCTGTTCGACGCGGAGGCGTTTGCGCCCGGACGCGCGAGACACGCCGTCCGCGATCAGTTCGGACGGGAGACGGCCGACAGCGTCGGTCTCGACTCCGAGCTGGCGACTCGGGCCGCGGGAGCCGTCCTCGGATACGTCGAAGAAACCGGTGCGGGCGTTGCTGCGGCGATGACGCGACTCACCGCCTACGGTGCGCGCGATCACGTCGACCTCGACGCGACCACCCAGCGAAACCTCGAACTGACGGAGACGATGACCGGCGACGGCGACGGGTCGCTTTACGACGTCGTCGACCAC
Organism: Halorubrum rarum; assembly: GCF_048380895.1. Taxonomy (NCBI): domain Archaea; kingdom Methanobacteriati; phylum Methanobacteriota; class Halobacteria; order Halobacteriales; family Haloferacaceae; genus Halorubrum; species Halorubrum rarum. Next base: position 101,179 of record NZ_JBLWMN010000008.1, read on the forward strand.
ACCGTCACCGCTCCCGGCGGACGGCTGCTCCGCGAGTGGCTCACGCGCCCGAAACGCGACCGCACGGAGATCGATCGCCGGCTCGATGCGGTCGCGGCGCTCGCGTCCGCGGCGCTCGCCCGCGATCGACTCCGCGAGACGCTCGGCGGCGCGTCCGACCTCGAACGCCTCGCCGCGCGGGCGACGAGCGGGAGCGCCGGCGCACACGAGCTTCTCTCCGTTCGCGACACCCTCGCACTCGTTCCCGAACTCGACGACGCGGTCGGGTCGACGCCGCTCGCCGACTCGCCGGTCGCGGACGTGCTCTCGCGTCCCGACCGCGAGCGTGTACGGGAACTCCACGACGAACTCGCCGAGGCGCTCGCCGAGGACCCGCCCAAGACGAAGACGCAGGGCGGACTCCTCCGGAAGGGGTACGACGCCGAGCTCGACGAGCTGATCGAGCGCCACGAGGCGGTCGAACGGTGGCTCGACGGGCTCGCCGATCGCGAGAAGCGGGAGCACGGACTCAGTCACGTCACGGTCGACCGGAACAGGACGGACGGCTACTACATCCAGGTGGGAAAGTCGGTCGCCGACGACGTCCCGGAGCACTACCGGGAGATCAAGACGCTGAAGAACTCCAAGCGGTTCGTCACCGACGAGTTGGCCGAGCGGGAACGGGAGGTCCTCCGACTGGAGGAGGCGAGGGGCGAACTGGAGTACGAGCTGTTCGAGGCGCTCCGGGAGGACGTCGCGGCGTCGGCGGCGCTCCTCCAGGACGTCGGTCGCGTCGTCGCCGAGCTCGACGCGCTCGCCTCGCTCGCGACGCACGCGGCCGGCAACGACTGGACGCGCCCCGAGCTGACCGAGCCCGGATCGCTGTCCATCGAGGCGGGGCGACACCCGGTCGTCGAGCGGGCGACCGACTTCGTGCCGAACGATCTGGTGCTCGACGAGGACCGCGGCTTCCTGATCGTGACCGGGCCGAACATGAGCGGGAAGTCGACGTACATGCGGCAGGCGGCGCTGATCCAGCTGCTCGCGCAGGTCGGCTCCTTCGTCCCCGCACGGTCGGCCGAGGTCGGGGTCGTCGACGGCATCTACACCCGGGTCGGCGCGCTCGACGAGCTCGCACAGGGGCGCTCGACGTTCATGGTCGAGATGCAGGAGCTGTCGAACATCCTCCACTCCGCGACCGAGGAGTCGCTCGTTATCCTCGACGAGGTCGGTCGCGGTACCGCCACCTACGACGGCATCTCCATCGCGTGGGCGGCGACGGAGTACCTCCACAACGAGGTCCGCGCGCGGACGCTCTTTGCGACCCACTACCACGAGCTGACGACGCTGGCCGACCACCTCCCGCGAGTCGCGAACGTCCACGTCGCCGTCGACGAACGCGACGGCGACGTCACCTTCCTCCGGACGGTCAGGAACGGACCGACGAACCGATCGTACGGCGTCCACGTCGCCGATCTCGCGGGCGTTCCGAGCCCGGTCGTCGACCGTGCGGACGAGGTGCTCGACCGACTCCGCGAGGAGAAGGCGATCGAAGCGAAGGGGAGCGACGGAGACGCCGGCGACGGGGCGACGACGCAGGCCGTCTTCGACCTCTCCGCGGGGTCGTTCAAGCGCGCGGCGGAGGACGGAAACGGCGAACGGAGCGGTGATCGCGGCCGGACGGCCGGTGACACCGCGGCCGCTGCAGGCGATACGGCCGCCGGCGATACCGCCGCCGGCGACGTCGCCCCCGACCCGGAGACGGCCGCCGTGATCGAGGAGCTGACGACGCTCGACGTGAACGAGACGCCGCCGGTCGAACTCCTCACCCGCGTCCAGCGCTGGCAGGACCGGCTGGAGTGAACGCGGACGGTTCGACGAGTACACCGACGGGCACACCCACGCTCGGTCCGTCGTTTCACTTCCACCGAGCTATCCGACTCCTTTTGTCCGATGCCGCCGAACTCGGACCCGTGTCAGAGTCGCCGCATCTGCGGTTCTTCCCGTACGAGGAGCCGTACCCGAACCAGCGCGAGGCCATGGACAGGGTCGCCAACGCGCTGGCTCGCGGACAGGACGTGCTGTTCGAGGGCGCGCCCGGCACCGGGAAGACCCTCTCCGCACTCGTCCCGGCGCTGGAGCACGCCCGCGAGCACGACCGGACCGTCGTCATCACGACGAACGTCCACCAGCAGATGCGCCAGTTCGTCGAGGACGCCCGCGCGATCACCCGCACCGAGCCGATCCGGGCGGTCGTCTTCAAAGGGAAGTCGTCGATGTGTCACATCGACGTCGACTACCAGGAGTGTCAGACCCTGCGGGACACGACCCGCGAGCTGGTGGAGACGGAAGGCGACGTCGCGGAGCTCGAGGCCCGCCAGCGCGAGCTGTTGGCGGAGAGCCGCGACGGCGACGCGGGCGCGGCGGAGGCCCGCGAGGCGGTGATGGACGAACTCGACGAGTTGGAGGACGAACTCGACTCCTACGAGACGACGACCGTCTGTGACCGGTACCACAACAACCTCGTTCGCGATACCGACGACTTCTTCGCGTGGCTGTTCGACGACATCCGGACGCCGGATGACGTGTACGAGTACGCCGACGACCGGGGCCTGTGCGGTTACGAACTCCTCAAGGAGGGGATGGAGGGCGTCGACCTGGTCGTCTGTAACTACCACCACCTCCTGGACCCGAACATCCGAGAGCAGTTCTTCCGGTGGATCGACCGGGACCCCTCGGAGATAATCACGGTGTTCGACGAGGCGCACAACGTCGAGGACGCCGCCCGCGACCACGCGACGCGGACTCTCACGGAGAACACCCTCGCCGCTGCCGTCGAGGAGCTGGCCGACAGCGACGACTCCCGTGCGGAGGCGGCCGAGAACGTCATCGGCGCGTTCCGCGGGGCGCTCGTCGAGACGTACGACGGCGCGCTCGGGCACGGCGCGCGCGAGGGCGTCGACGAGAACTGGGAGGACGTGTCGATCGCGAACGACGACCGCCGCGACGACCTCACGCTGAACTTCCTGCGACGGTACGAGGGCGCGGGGATCGACGTCGAGACCGAGCTCGCGATCCAGCTCGGAAAGGCCCTCGACGAGGAGTACGAGCGTCGGTACCGCGACGGCGAGAGCACCAGCCGAACGGAGTGTCAGACCCTCCAGGCCGCCCGGTTCGTCTCGACGTGGATGGACGAGGGGACGGAGCTCGGACAGTATCCGGTCGTCTCCGTGCGCCGCGACGGCGGCACCGACGACGTGTACGGTCGCGCGGAGCTGTACACCTGTATCCCCAGAACCGTCACCGAGGAGCTGTTCGACGAGGTCGCGGCGTCGGTGCTGATGAGCGCGACGCTCCGCCCCTTCGACGTCACGAGGGACGTCCTCGGCCTGTCGGACGTCGCTACCCTCGCGTACGGGATGGCGTATCCCGAGTCGAACCGCCGGACATACGCCGTGGACACGCCGCCGCTCTTCGCCTCCGAGCGGAACGACCCGGAGACCCAGGAGACGGTCGACACGCTCCTCCGGGACGCGATCCGGTTCACTCCCGGGAACACGCTCGCCTTCTTCCCCTCGTACGGCGAGGCGGAGCGGTACTACGAGCGGCTCGGCGGCGACCGCGGTCTCGTGGGTGCGGATCTCGGTACCCTCTACCTCGACGGTCCGGGAACGGACGAGGAGCGACTCCGCACGCGGTTCGTCGAGGGCGACGACGGCGCGCTGTTCACCTCGCTGTGGGGCACGCTTGGAGAGGGGGTGAGCTTCGACGCCGACGACGCCCGGACCGTCGTCGTCGTCGGGGTTCCGTATCCGCACCTCTCGGATCGGATGGAGGCGGTACAGGAGGCGTACGATCGGTCCTTCTCCGACCGCGACCGCGCGCGCGACCCGGGCTGGGCGTACGCGGTCGAGATCCCGACGATCCGGAAGACGCGGCAGGCGCTCGGTCGCGTGATACGCGGCCCGGAGGACTTCGGCGTCCGGATCCTCGCCGACCGTCGCTACACGACCGCGGACATGGGCAAGTACTCCGTTCGGAGCGCGTTCCCGCCCGAGGAGCGAGAGGAGCTGCTCGACGTCGCCCCCGGGAAGCTGAAGTTCGCGATGCTGAACTTCTACGGCGACCACGACGCCTATGACGGATCCCCGCCGGAGCCGTAGGGTTCGGGGTTATCGGCCGTCGTCGTCGTCGGCATCGCACGCCGCACGGGACCGGCCTCCTCGCAGCATCGGCGTCGTGACGGCGGGATGGATCCGGAGCGATCCCGTCCGGAACCGAACCCACGCGGCGATAGCGGCACAGCCGACGAGGACGGCGAGCAGTCCGAGGATCCCGCCCTCCGGACCGAACCCGCCGCCGGTCCACACCGCGGGTCCCGTCGTTTCCGTGGCGACGATCGTGACCTCCGCACCGAGTCCGCTGACGCCGTGCCCGAACAGCCCGCCCTGCGCGAGGTTCCAGGTCACGTGGAGCCCGATCGGGACCGCGAGCTCGCCCGTGAGCAGGTAGCCGGCCGCCAGCAGGACGCCGGCGAGCGAGATGACCGCGATCGACAGCGGCGTCGCACCGGGATTGGCCGCGTGAAGCAGCCCGAAGAGGACGGACGAGGCGACGAGCGCGATCAGGACGGCGACCCCGCGTCCGGCGAATCGGAACCCCTCCGCGAGGTTCGTCAGTAGCCAGCCTCTGAGGAGCAGCTCCTCGTACACGCCGACGACGAGGAACAGTCCGACCACCCCCGCGAACCCGAGGAGAAACGAGCCGGGCGCTCGGAACGTGTCGACCACGGTGAACCAGCCGGCCGCCCAGCCGACCGCGAAGACGGCGGCCTGGAGGGCGACGCCGAGCCAGAGTCCGAAGCCACAGTCGATCCACCACTCGCGATCGATCCGGAAACCGTAGTCGGCGAGCCGCCGCCGATCGACGAATCGGGCGATCGGAACGAGCGCAAGTACGACCGCGATCCCGGTCGCAACGGTCGTGACACCGAAGGCGAACGGCGCTCCGGGATCGAACTCCGGACCGATCGCGAGGACGACGAGCACCTGCGCAGTTATGACGGCGATCACGAGGAGGACGGCACCGCCGAGCAGTCTGACCGGCGTTCGCGGGCGGCGCTCCGAGGGGGTGACGAGCGCGTGTCGGAGCGCGGATCGGGGATCCATACGTCGTCCGTCTCGTGGGGGGTACGAAAACGTCTCGACCGGGGGCTGGAACGCGGTCTCGACCCGGAGCTGGAACGCGGCTACGTCGGTCGCGTCGCGAGCAGCGCGGCGATCCCGCCGAGGACGATACCGAGGAGGATAGTCACCACGGCGTGGATCAGCGTGATTCCGGCGGCGATCCGCGTCTCGACCCCGTAACTCCAGCGGAACATCGCGGCGTCGAGCAGTAGCGCGGCGGGGATCAGGACGATAGCCGGCAGGGCGAACGCGCCGCCCACGACGCCCACGACCGCCGGGAGCGGTCCGACGTACAGCGCGCGACGCGGATCGACGTCACCGAGGACGTTTCTGGCGGCCAGATGCGCCGTCGCGGAGAGGAACAGCGCGAACAGGACGGTGGTTCCGAGCACCGAGACGGGCGAGACCGTCTGTAGGAGCATGTTCGAGCTAGCGACTACGGCGTGAAAGGCGTCCCGGAACGGGTACGGTCGGCGTCAGCGTCGCGTTCGTCGAGCGATCGCGTGTCGGCGCTACTCGAGCAGCCCGAGGTCGTCGAGCTTCTCGACGATGTGGTCGACGGCGGCCGCCGCATCGCTCGGGTCCGTCCCGCCGGTGATGACGAGCTTCCCGCTGCCGAACAGTAGCGCGACGACGTCGAGGTCGTCGAGCCGGTAGACGAGACCGGGGAACTGCTCGGGCTCGTACTCGATGTGCTCCAAGCCGAGTCCGATCGCGATCGCGTTGAGGTTGAGGCTCTCGCCGAGATCCGCGGAGGTCACGATGTTCTGTACGATTATCTCGGGGTCGTCCTCGACGGGGATCCGGAGCGCGCGGAGCTTCTCGAAGACGATCCCGAGACTCTCGTGGACGGCGTCGATGGAGTTGGCACCCGTACAGACGATCTTTCCGGACCGGAAGATCAGCGCTGCCGACTTGGGATCCGTGGTTCGGTAGACGAGGCCGGGGAACTGTTCCGGATCGTAGTCGGCACCCTCCAGGTCCATCGCGACGCTCTGGAGGTCGAGCTCCTGTCCGATCCCCGTCGAGGCGACGACGTTCTCGATCGATATCGTGTCCTTCGGATCGCCCATCAGTACCTGTACTCTGTCTTTTAAGCTTTAAAAAGATTGGTAGGACCGCGGCGGCGGGACGGGGCGATTGGATAGGGAGAGACGAGGGAGGTGGGATGGGGATCTAGAACCGCTACCCTCTTTGGATCGCCCGCCGGAGCCTCGGGCGTGTACTGGCTCGAACTCGCGGGCGAGGAGGACGCGTTCGCCGCCTTCGAGGCGTCGACCGCGGCGACGTCCGTCGAGCTCCTCGCTCCGGGCGTCGCTCGCGCCGGGGCGATCGGCGACGGCGTCGACCGACTGGCGTACACCCGCGCGGCCCACGAGGCGATCGGCCGGACCGACGCCGACGTCGCCGCCGCGGTCGCGCTGTGTTCGGCGGCGTCGATCGACCGAACCGGGAGCGTCGCGGTCCGCGCACGCAACGTCCGAAACACCGCGGACGTCTCCACGGGCGACGCCGAGCGCGAACTCGGGAGCGCCCTCGTCGACCGCGGCTTCACCGTCGACCTGGACGACCCCGACCACGTCCTCCGAGCGCTGTTCGCATCGGGGGCGCGAACGACCCACGACGCCGTCTCCGGTGCCGACGGCGGCGAGGCGTCGATCTGTGCGCTCGGCTGGGTCGCCAGCGAGGCCGACCGCGGGTTCGCGCCGAAGCCGACCGATCGCCCCTTCTTCCAGCCGGGAAGCATGGCTCCCGCCGACGCCCGCGCGTACGTCAACCTCGCCGGGGCCGGTCCCGGCCGGACGCTGCTCGACCCGATGTGCGGGACCGGCGGGCTGCCGCTGGAGGCTGGACTCGTCGAAAGCGACGTCGTCGCCTGCGACGCACAGGAGAAGATGGTTCGGGGGACGCGGGAGAACCTCCGCGAGTACCTCCCCGACGTCGGCCGCGCTGCCCCCGACTGGCACGTCGCTCGCGGGGACGCGACCCGGCTCGCCCTCGTCGACGACGCGGTCGACGGCGTCGCGTTCGACGCGCCGTACGGCCGACAGTCGAAGATCGCCCGCCACGAACTCGCCGACCTCGTCGCCGGCGCGCTCGCGGCGGCCGCCCGCGTCGCTCCTCGAGCCGTGCTCGTCGCCGATCGAGACTGGCGAGGACCGGCCCGCGAGGCCGGCTGGACCGTGACGGCGACGTTCGAGCGACGCGTCCACCGATCGCTGACGCGACACGTGCTGGTGTTGGAACGGGAGCGCGGCGAGTAGTGGTGGACCTCCGACGGCGTCTTTCAGGTGAGACTCCCCGGTTCGTCGACCGACGTGATAGTGAAGACCGACGTGTCGAACTCCCGCGGACCACCCGTCCTCGTGTCGGATTTCACTTTCACTTCGTCGCCGGGGAACGGTTAAGTGGACGGCGGGAGGTGTGGTTCACATGACCGGGGACGCCGACGGCGACATGCTCTCGTGGGACGAGTCGGTGTTCCGCGACGAGTCGGTGTTCGAGATCGATCACGTCCCGGAGACGTTCCGCCACCGTGAGAGTCAACTGGAGAGCTTGAAGTACGCCCTTCGACCCGCCGTTCGCGGCTCCCGCCCGCTCAACACGATGGTTCGCGGTCCGCCCGGCACCGGCAAGACGACCGCGGTCCAGAAGCTGTTCGCCGAGCTCCGCGCGCGCACCGACGTCCGGACGGTTCACGTGAACTGCCAGGTCGACTCGACGAGATACGCCGTCTTCTCCCGACTGTTCGAGGGTATCTTCGAGTACGAGCCGCCCTCCTCCGGGATCTCCTTCAAGAAGCTGTTCGGGCAGATCACCGACCGTCTCGTCGAGGAGGACGACGTGCTCGTCGTCGCGCTCGACGACGTGAACTACCTGTTCTACGAGAACGAGGCGTCCGACACGCTGTACTCGCTGCTCCGCGCACACGAGGCACAGTCGGGCGCGAAGATCGGTGTCGTCGTCGTCTCCTCTGACCTCGCGCTCGACGTGATCGACGATCTCGACGGACGCGTCCAGTCCGTGTTCCGTCCGGAGGAGGTGTACTTCCCGGTGTACGACGCAACGGAGATATACGACATCCTCGGCGAACGCGCGACGCGCGGCTTCCACAACGACGTCATCGGCGACGCCGAACTGGAACTCGTCGCCGAGCGGACCGCCGAGAGCGGGGACCTCCGCGTCGGGATCGACCTGCTTCGCAGGGCGGGGCTCAACGCCGAGATGCGCGCGTCCCGAACGATCGCGACGGAGGACGTCGAGTCCGCCTACGACAAATCGAAGTACGTCCACCTCTCGCGGTCGCTCCGTGGCCTGTCCGACTCCGAGCGGGCACTGGTTCGCGTGCTCGCGGAACACGACGGCGAGCGCGCCGGCGACGTGTACGAGGCGTTCCACGACGAGACGGATCTCGGCTACACCCGCTACTCGGAGATCATCAACAAGCTCGACCAGCTCGGCGTGATCGAGACGGCGTACGCCGACGTGGAGGGGCGCGGGCGTTCCCGGGAGCTCACGCTCGCGTACGACGCCGACGCGATCCTCGACCGGCTGGAGTGACCCGTGGTCGGTCGCGGTTCGGCATCGCGTCGTGCGTGGCGTTCCGCGCTCGCCGGCCGACGCCTTTTCAACCCCGCCACCCGCAGTCGACCGCATGAAAACGAGCGGCGGGAGCGACGCGGCGAAACGACGGGCGGGCGAGTCGGCGGCCGAGACGGTCGACGACGGCGACGTCGTCGGGTTGGGGACCGGGTCGACGGCGGCACACGCGATCCGCGCGATCGGTCGATCGGTCGACGGCGGCCTCGACGTCCGCGGCGTTCCGACCTCGTTCGCGAGCCGGGAACTCGCGCGAGCCTGCGGGATCCCGCTCGCCGAACCGGACGACGTCGTGGGGCCCGACGACGACGGGATCGATCTCGCGATCGACGGCGCGGACCGGATCGCGGACGGCGACCTCATAAAGGGGGGTGGCGCGGCACACGCTCGGGAGAAACTGGTCGACGCGGCGGCCGATCGCTTCCTCGTCGTCGCCGACCCCTCGAAGGAGACGGAGACGCTCGATCGCCCGGTGCCGGTGGAGGTCCTCCCGAGCGCACGACGCGTCGTGAGCGAGGCGGTTTCGGCGCTCGGCGGCGGGGACGTCTCGTCGGCTCGCGGCGAGGCGACCCTCCGGCGGGCGAAACGCAAGGACGGGCCCGTCGTCACCGACAACGGGAACCTCGTGCTCGACTGTGCGTTCGGTTCGATCGACGATCCAGACGCGCTCGCGACGGCGCTGTCGACGACGCCGGGCGTGGTCGAACACGGACTGTTCGTGGGAGTTGCGGACGAGATACACGTCGGGACCGCGGACGGCGTTCGCGTGGCTCGACCGTCGCGTGACTGATCGGGACGGTACCGCCGCTCACGCGTGAGTCGAAATAAAAGGATGAAAGCGCAGCCGGCTTACAGGTCGCGAGGCTGGACCGTCTTTCGGTCGTTGGCCTCGGCGCGGCGGGCAGCGTCTTCGAGCAGCTCGTCCACTTCTTCGTCCAGCGCGTCGTAGAAGTCCGAAGCGACGTTCTTGTCGTCCAGCGCTTCCTTGACGGCCGCTTTGACAATGAGGTCTGCCATGCGTTCGACGCTATCCGTCCACACTTAATAAGAGTTCCTGAATTCGCCGGCGAGGGACTCCCTGCTGGCTGTTCGCGAGGGGGAAGGGACACCTGTGTTTATAAACCTTGCGGGGTTCGTTTCGGTTTCGAGACACGATCGGGGGCGACGTCGACCACCATCTCCACGGTGACGAGCCGAACCGACAGCTACGAACGGGCTCGCGCCCATCTGCGAGTATGCGCGACACGCTCGAAGCGCTCGAATCGGGAGACATCTCGGTCGCGGAGGCGGAGTCGATCCTCGCGGGCTACGCGACGACGGCGGCGGGACGGTTCGACGCCGATCGGGAGAGACGTCGCGGGATCCCAGAGGCGGTGTTGGCGGAGGGGAAGACGCCGGGAGAGACCGCGACGCTGGCGACGACGGCACTGGAGACGACCGGACGCGCGCTCGTGACGCGCGCCGACCCGGCGGTGGCGTCGGCGGTTCGCGACGCGATCGCCGACGCCGCACCGGACGCGACCGTCGAGTACGACGAGCGGACGAACGCGGTCGTGGCCCACGCCGTCGACTTCGATCCCCCGTCGTGTTCGGCGACGGTCGCGGTCGTCACCGCCGGCACGTCGGACGCGCCGGTCGCGGGCGAGGCGGCACTGGTGGCGCACGAGATCGGTTCGGCGGTCGCCCTGATCGAGGACGTCGGGGTCGCGAACCTCGACCGACTGCTCGATCAGGTCGGTCGAATACGGGAGGCCGACGTCGTCGTCGTCGCGGCCGGTCGCGAGGGCGCGCTGCCGACGGTCGTCGCCGGACTGGTCGACGCGCCCGTCATCGCTCTCCCGGTGTCGACCGGCTACGGGGTCGGCGGTGACGGCGTCGCGGCGCTCGAAGGTGCGTTACAGTCGTGTACGGTGCTTTCGACGGTGAACGTCGACGCCGGCTTCGTCGCCGGCGCGCAGGCCGGACTGATCGCCCGGGCGATCGACGGTCACTGAACCCGTACCCCCGTCACTGAACCCGTACCTCTTTGGGCGGGCCGGCCGGAGTCGGAACCGTGTCGAATCAGCAGTCCTCGACTCACCACGTGTACGTGATCGAGTGTGCCGACGGCAGTCTGTACACCGGATACACCACCGACGTCGAGCGGCGCGTCGCCGAACACGACGCCGGCGAGGGGGCGAAGTACACCCGCGGGCGGACGCCCGTGACGCTGCGGTATACGGAATCGTTCGACTCTCGATCGGCCGCGATGTCCCGCGAACACGAGATCAAGTCGCTGCGTCGGCGCGAGAAACAGCGACTGGTCGACGAGACGTGACCGGGTCGGGCTCCGACGCCGTCCCCGGAGCGAAGGATCAACCATTAAGACAACCCCCGGTCAATCCCCGATCATGACACCGCTCGCCGTCCAGCCTGAGCCGCTTCCGATCGACGCGACCGCGACCGCCGTGCTCGTCGCCAGCCTGCTCGTCACGGTCCTGTGGGTCGCGTACCTGTACCGTTGAGTCGGGGGACTGGGAGCAGGCCAGGCCGTTCGGAACCGGGGTCGCGTCGGTCAGTTTCTCTCGGGTGAGGTGGATCGATCTCGGAGCCATGCGGCCGCGCGCTCGGCCTCCGCGCCGTCGGTCGCGGTGATCTTCACCGTGACGTGCTCGCCCGGATACGACCCGACCCCCACGTCGAACCGCTCTTGTAGTTCCGTGAACCGTCCGAGCAGTTCGCTCTCCGGCTCCGCGACGTTGACCGCGACCGTGTGGGTCGGGGTCCCCTCGAACTCGTCGGCGACCGTCTCGAACATCGCTTTCATCTCCGCTGGGACGCCCGGAAGGACGTACACCGCCTCGACGACCGCGCCGGGCGCGACGCCCTCGACGTTCGCGAGCGGCCGGCAGTCGGCCGGTAGGTGCGTCGTCTCCGCGGTGAGGTCGTCGGCGCTGTAGCCCCGCTCGGCGAGCCACGCCGCGGCCTGCTCGTTCGCGACGACGTCGCGACCGAACGCGGCCGCGATCGCTTCCATCGTCACGTCGTCGTGAGTCGGACCGAGTCCGCCCGTGACGATCACGGCGTCGTATTCGGCGTGGTACTCGTTGACGACTCTCGCTATCTCTCCGATCTCGTCCGGCACGACGATCACCCGACGAACCCGGACGCCCCGTTCGGAGAGCCGGCCACAGAGCCACGTCGCGTTCGTGTTCTCGGTGTCGCCGACGAGGAGCTCGTTCCCGACGGTGACGATCGCGGCGTTCATACGGGACCCACGCGTGGCTCGTTCAAAAGGCCGCTGGAGACGTCACCCTGACCCGGTGGTTCCTCGCGGGACGGTCCTCTCTCATCTCCTCGGGTCGCCGTCGCCACCCTCTCCGTCGCCGTCGCCACCCTCTCCGTCGCCGTCGCCACCCTCTCTGTCGTCGCCACCCTCTCCGTCATCGTCGCCATCCTCCTCGTACACGCCGAGCCCCATGTCCAGTCGCCGTTGGCGGAGCTCCTCCAACTGCCGGCGGAAGTGGATCGTTCCGGCCGCTCCGACGACGACGGCGACGATCAGGATGACCCCGAAGACGAGGATGTCCCGCTCGCGGTACGACTGGACGACGATCGACCCGCTCGTCACCGACTCCCACGTGATCCTGGTACGCCCGTCGACGACCTCGACATCGTGATCGCGCGGCGAGACGTGGCCGACGATCGGGATGTCGGTACTGAACCCTTCGGGCAGCGTCACCGCGTACGAGCCCTCCACGTACGCCAACATGGTGAATCGCCGGGGCGATCCGGCTCCGGAGAAGGCGACGCTCCCGCCGCTCATGTCGTCGGTGAAGCGGATCCACGTCTCGTCGGGCGTCCGGTCGACCTCGCCGCCGCGGGCGCGGAACTCGCTGCCGTTGATCACGGTTCCGTCGGGGTACTGGTATCGGAACGCATCGAACTCCAGCGGCTGGTCGCCGCCGTACACGGTCGCCTCGTACAGCCGAATGCGGTCGCGGTCGCCGACGTCGTACACGACCGTGTACGTCCCGTCGGTCGACAGGTCGAAGTCGGCGTCGCGGTCGGTGTCGAAGTCGTACTCGCGGGGCGGCTCCGCGTCGAGCGTCTCGTTTCCGACCTCGCCGCCGCCGGTGACGTAGCCGAGACAGCCGGCGCTGACGGCGAGCAGCGCGACGACCGCGATCGCGAGGGCGAAGCGACGGTTCACGGTCTCGTGGGTGGACGGGTCACGGTCGGATCAGACGACACACCGCATCTCCGCCGGGAGGTAACTACCGATGGCGGCCAGCAGCCCGGGCGGATCCGTTCCCTCAGTACAGACGATGCTCTGCTCGAGGAGACCGAGCCGCTCGACGGTGACGATGTCGCGGGCGTGTCCCGCCCTATTCACCGTCGCGCGCACCTCGCCGCGCGTCGCGGAGTTGACGTTCACTCGGCCGTCGCCGCGCTGCCAGTCGTACAGGCGGTCCCGTTCGGCGTCCGTGAGCCGGTGCGGCTCGGCGTCGGGGTCGCCGACGTCGCCGCCGTACACGAACCGCATGGGAAGGTGTTGGACGAGCCCGAAGCGCTCGACGACCTGTTCGGGCGAGCCGACCCCGAGCCCGAGCTCCGCCGCCGGGACGTGGATCTCCTCGCCAGCATCGAGGACGAACCCGTCCTCGTCCCACGATTCGAGGGTTCCAACGTACTCTTCGCCCGCGACGAATCCCTCGTCGTGGGCGACGATCGCTCCCCACGTCTCCGCGAGGGCGTTGCCGGCGACCGCGGCGTCCTCGCCCGTCAGATCGACCTGTACGAAGTCGTCGTCTCTGACGCCGATCTGCCACTCGGCGTGGAGATCGCCGACCTCGTTGTCGACGAGCGAGTTCATTCCGTCGAGCGCGCGCTCCCGGGCGTCGCCCTTGACGTAGCATTTGGTTGCGAGAACGACCATTATCCGGTCACGTCCACGTTGAGCTCCTCGCGTAGCTCCTCGCCGCGCTGCGCCATCGCATCGCGGAGCCGGTCGTTTTCCATCGCCTCGACTGGCGAGCCACACTCGGGACACTCGAAGCCGAAATCCATCGCCTCGCCGAACTCAAAGCGGATCGAACACACCTCACAGAGGTAGAACTCGTGGGTGCGCTCGTACTCCTCGCGCTCCTCTAAGGCGTCGAGCAAGCGATACATCTCCTCCTGGAGGTTCTCCGGGATGTTGTCGTAGTGGAACGTCCAGAGGTACGTGAGCCAGCCGGAGTCCTCGTCGCGGACCCGGCGGTAGGAGGCGAGGTCGTTCTCGTAGAGGATGAACAGCGCGCGTCGGACGTCGTTCAGCTCCAGCCCGAGCTCCTCGGCGAGTTCCTCGTCGGTGACCTCCCCGTCCGGCGGTGCCGCAGCGACCGGCATCCCCGTCGGCCCCACGAGCTCGTGGAGGTACTTCTGGATGACGGGGTCGTTCAACAGATCCTCAAAAGCCATTACACGAAACTCGGGTAGGAAGTAGGTTAAAAGCTCCGGAAGGCCAACGGGCGGCCGCTCCACCGATCGATGACGCCGGCCGTCGAACTCGCGGGTCGGTAGACCTTTACGTCGGCTGCGACACCTGTCTCGCGTATGTGGGGGACGTCCGGGACGGGCATGGGGCGAGCGCGAGCGTCAGTCGGGCTCGCGGCGCTCGCGATCGTTCCGGTCCTCATCGCGTCGGTCCTCGTCGTCCCCGTCGGTCTCCTCGTCGGCGTCGGTCCCGTACTCACCGTCCTCGCAGCCGTCGTCGTCGGCCTCGGCGTCTCCGCGGCGATCGGTCCGGTTCTCGTCGGCCGCCGGATCGAGCGGCTGCCGGACGCCGACCTCGAGGACCGTCCGGCCGCGTTCATCGAGGATCGGGTGGCCGCCCTGTCCGCGGACCTCGGGATCGACGCCCCCGCCGTGACGGTCGTTCGCGGAGACGCCGCGAACGTCGCGGTCACGGACGGCTACCGCGGCGCGCGGCTCGTCGTCTCCACGCGGCTCCTCTCCCTGCCGGCGGCCGACCGCGACGCCGCGCTTCGGCACGCGCTCGTCCGCGTCCGGAGTCGAGACGCCGCGGTCACGACCGCGTTGCTTCCGGCGGTCGTCGTCGTCGAGACGCTGGCGCTGCTCGCGACCCTGCTCGTCGGCCGGCGGAACGAACGCACTGCGTCCGACCGCCGAGTCAATCGGATCCACGGGTACGAGCCGGAGCGTGAGCGGATCCCCGCGCCGGCGTACACGGCTGCGGGCGTTCTCCTGTGGCTCCTCCTCGTCCCCGTCTGGATCCCGGCGGTCGTCGGCGACCGGCTGTACGTCGCGGAGCGTCGCCGCGCCGCCGACGCGTCGGTCGCTCGTCTCGGGCCCGACGAGCGCACCGGGCTCGCGAACGCCGTCGAGTTCGCCCGCGACGCCGCCGGAGCCGCCGACTGGCCGCCGCTGCTCGACCGCCTGTCGCTCGTCTCGATGGCCGACGAGGAGACCGGTCGGGTCCGCGGGACGAGTCGACAGGAGACGCGGGTCAGGCTCGCGCGGCTCCGATCGAAGCGGAGCCTATAGCTCGTCCCCGTCCCGCCCGCCGCGCTCTCCGGGTTCGTCGTTTTCGTCCGGTTCGTCGAAGCGCTCCGATCTCTCGTCCGCCTCGACGACCGTCTTCCCCGTCGCCTCCGGAACCACGCGTCGGTCGGCGTCGACCCACTCGCGTGCCAGTTCTGCCCCCTGGAAGAAGCGGTCGAGGAACACGGCGAGGCCGGCGACCTCCGAGTGCGGCTGGTTCGTCACGCCGACGTTGAAGTCGGCGCGCTCGTACAGCGCCCACGGTACCTTCTCCCCGCCGACGACGACGAGGAGGTCGCGGGGGGTCGATGGACCGTCGCTCGTCGAGGGGCCGCCATCGGCCGATGAGCCGTCGCCGGTCGATGATCCGTCATCGCCGTCACCCACGGATCCGACGTCGATACCGGTCGCGGCGCGGATATCGGCCTCCACGTCCTGTATCCGCTCGCCGTACATCGTGAGATGGACCACGACGCCGTCGAACTCTCCGACGATCGCCTTCTGGTCCTCGCGGAGTTCGACGGTGAAGGGGCCGCCGAACCGGTTCGTGATGTCCCGGACGGTCTCGGCGGACTGCCCGGCGTTGTCGGGGAACACGACCCGGTCCGCGCCCAGCGCCCGTGCCGTCAACCCGACGTGGGTCGTCATGCGGTCGTCTCGTCCCGGTCGGTGGCCGTACCGGAGGACGACGACCTCGCGTTCGTCGTTCATACGCCTCCTGTCTCGGGCATGCGGGTGGACCTTTCGATGCGTACCGATCACGCCACCGACGTTTCTCGCCCGCGATCACCTGACACGACGACATACGTCAGCGCAACACGAGACGTACGTCAGCGCAACACGAGACGTACGTCAGCGCAACACGAGACGTACGTCAGCGCAACACGACGACGTACGTCAGCGCGAACAGGATCAGTGCGAGCGTGCCCACGTTGGTCAGCGAGTACTCGAGCAGGCCGAGCAGGTCGGCTCCCCAGACGACGGTCCACGCGAACCACGTCGACAACACGGCGTTCAACAGGAGGACCAGCCGCGGATCGCCCGACGAGTCGTCGAGCCCCTCGCGGATCCCCTTCTCCTCGCTCATGTATCGTAGGGTGACGGTCCGCCACTTAGCTCTTGTCCGTGCGGAACGTACTCGTTCCCCACGATGTGGCGAAACGGCCCGAGAAACCGACGCGGCGACCCGATCGATCCGGTCCCGTTCCTCGTGAGCCTCGGGCTCGTGTTCATGCTGGTGTTCTCGTTCGGTCCGATCTATGGCTTCTCGTACGGGCTGTCGCTCGCGTGGTCGCTCGCGGCGTCGACCGTCGCGTTCTGTCTGCTGGGTGCGGTGGCGTACGCACAGTTCGTTCGTTCGGCCCCGTCCGTCGACGCCGGACCGCTTCCGCCCGGACCGCGGTTCGAGCGGCTCCTGTACGCCGCGCTCGCGTTCGGGATCGTCCTCGGTGCGCTCACGGTTCCGCTCGTCGTGTGAACCGCCCTTTTATGCCCTCTCACTTGGCAGTGCCGTCCATGCGCGAGGTCGTCGTCGAACGGTTCGTGTCGGAGAGTCCGGCGGTCATCGAGCGGGCGCTCTCGCCCGCGCGGATCGTCGAGTGGGAGGGGAGCTTCTCGGTCGCGAACGTCGAACCTGGCGACGACGAGACGCTGGTGACGGTCTCCGGTCCGGGCGTCGGGTTCCGACTCCGCTTCGAGCGGCTCCCGGACGGCTACCGCTACGTCGTCGCCGACGGCGACGACCCGGCGGGCCCGTTCGACCGGATGGAGACCCGGCTCTCCGTCGAGCCCGAAAACGAGGGGTCTCGCGTCCGCCTGCGCTCCGAGGTGTCGCTCAACGCACCGCTTCCGTTCGCCGACCGGCTCGCCGCCTGGAAGCGACGTGGCGAGCTCGATCGAGCGCTGGACGGGATCGACGACGCCGTCTAAACGTCCTGCGATGAACGGTTGCGGCCGTCGCCGTCCGCCTCGACAGGGTCGATTTCGACCGGAGTTCGATCGGACGCTCCCGCGGACGTCCCGCCGACGCGATCGGTTGTGCGTCATGTTCACACACGACCACGATATTGAGGGGGATCGCTTCCGTTCGATCACACATGGGACTCCTCGACACAGTCAGCGAGGTGCTGGCGAACTCCACGCAGCGTGCACCGGGTGACGGCGGCGACGACGGCTCGGCGGGGTCGTACTGGTGTGACGACTGTACCGTCCGGGTTCGTGACGTCGACGTGGACGACGAGGGCCTCGATCGCGATCCCGACGGGGCCCCGCTGTGTCCGAACTGTGCCGCTCCGATGCGGTTCGAGCACGCCGGCGGGTCCGGCTGTGCCTGCTGACTCGGTGCGGAGCCTCTCAAGCGCCGTCGACCGACGTTTCGTCACTCATCGGTTCTCCGTCTCCCGTTGTCACGTTCTCTCCCGCCGACTCTCCGCCGTCGTGACCCTCGTCTCCGTTCTCGGTGACGCGGACCCCGTTCAGCTCCGTCGAGAGCTGCGTCGCCAGCTCGGCGGCGACGGCGACCGCGAGCGGACCGGCGATGATACCGACGGGCCCGACCGTCAGAACGCCGCCGACGAACCCGATGAAGTAGAGGGTCCCCGGCAGCTCGGCGGTCTCGGCCGCGAGCCGCGGCCGGATGAGCAGGTCCGGCGCGGCCGCGATGAAGGTCCCGCCGACGAGTAGAATCCACACCGCACCGGTCGGGTCGCCGAGTGTGATCTCGTACCCTGCGAGGCCGACGATCAGTACGCTCGGACCAACCACGGGAACGAACTGGAGCACTCCCGCGAGCGTCGCGAACGCGATCGGTGACGGATAGCCGAAGGCGACGAACACGGGGATCGCAACGAGAAACGTCGCGAATCCGGTCGCCGCCTGGACCACGTACAGTCCGTACAGCGTCCGCCTCGCGCGCTCGTCGAGCGCCGCTGCCAGATCGCGATAGCCGGGGGGAACCAGCGCGAGCACCGCATGCCGAGTCCGGTTCTCGTGAGACAACAGTCCGTACACGACGAACGCGAACAGGGCGAGCTTGATCAACAGAACCGGTGCGGCCGACGCGACCGCGGTACCGGCCCCGATCACCCACGAGACGGCGATCGTCGAGACGTCGGCGGTGACCACCGTGTACTCGAACCCCAGTACGGACATCGTCGCGGTCTCGGGGACCGACTCGATGAAACCTATCACGCCGTCGATCCGGACCACGAGAACGACGACGAGCGGTGCGAGGACCGCGGTGACCGCGAGAAACGCAGCGAGCGACGTGAGTCCGGCAGCCACGCGGCGGGAGTGTCCGCGCCGCCGAAGTCGGCGGCGTACCGGACCGAGCACGTACGCGACGGTCATCGCGAAGAAGACGGTCGCGACCACCTCTCGAAGGAGTAGCGCGGCGATCGCTCCCGCGGCCACGGTCGCTCCCCCGAGCACCCATCGACGGTTCGTCATGGTGGGTTCACCGAGCGGACCAACCTAAATACCCCGGCCGAGGCTGTCCGTTCCGTCGGCACGTCGACGCCTCGGAACCGAAGGACTATATCCGGTACCTGCGACTTCCCGACGATGTCCGACGAGGAACCGACGGTGCCGATCGTCTGTACCGACTGCGGGACCGAGACGCGGGTTCCCCTCTCCGACGTCGCGGACGCGCTCTCCCGACACAACGACGGGAACCACGACGGCGAGGCGATCGCGGAGGTCGATCCGGCGTTGAAAGATCGGCTTGCCGACCTCGTCGCGGAGGACATGGGGCTGTTCGACGAGGAGTGAGACGAGGAGTGGGACGAGGCGGAGTTGCGGCGGTACGTTGCGCCTTGCACGGCGAGTCGCTGAGGTGGTGTCGATCGTCCGGATCCGCTCGGGTGGTGTCGATCGTCCGGATTCGTTCGACCGCCTCGGTTCTCGACCCTTTCGTTCTCGATCCTTCAGTCGTCTCTCGCGAGCGCGCCCTGCGGGTTCCCCTTGTGGTGGAGGTTTCGGTTGTCCCGCTCCTCGACGGCAGTCGCCGGAATGACGACGTCGACCGCCGAGCGGGGTCGCCCCGTGTACGCGTGTTCGGGATGCTCCGCACAGTGTGCCATCGCGTCGTGAGCGCCCTCCCAGGGACCCGCCTCACACTCCTCGACGGTACAGACGAACACTACTTCTCCTGACATGCTGAACGGAGTTTTCCGACTCCGATATATAATACTACGACTCGAATTATCGGATCTGATTCACGGGTCCGGCCGTCTCACGTCGCCGACCTCGCGGTCAGTCGCCCGTCGCGGTCGCACCGAACAGTTCGACGGTCGTGCCGTCGTCGCGGCAGTCCTCCAGGGCGTGTTTCGCGGCGAAGCCGGCCTCGTGTGCCGACGCGCCGCGTCCGACGCCGACCTGCAGATCGACGTCGACGTCCGCGGCGACGTGATCGACGGCGGCACCGAACGCGCGCTCGGTGAGGTCCGGACAGATAGCGATCACGTTGTCGCCGCCGACGAAAAACGACACCGCGCCGTGCGTCTCCCGGAGGTAGCGCATGAGCGAGGCGTACGCCTGCTCGATGTTGATGAACGTGTCGAACTCGTTGAGTCGATCGGTGTACTTCCCGGTCGCGTCAACGACGTCGAAATGCGCGACCTGTAGGTCCGACGGCGTCGTCTCCGTGAGGTACTCTCCGGCGAGCACCTCCGTGCGCGCCTCGTCCTGTGCGCTGCCTTCGAGCTGGAGCCGCCGGTTCGCCTCCTCTAAGGCGTCGATCGGTCGCTCGTCGACGGCGGTCCCGAGGCTGACGCTCACGGGATACCGGTTGCCGATCGACGTCTGGAGGCTGGCGTGTGCCGCCCCGTCGACCCCGTTCGTCACCGCGATCATGTTGTCGAATCGCGTAAAGAAGACGTAGGCGTCGCGGTGACCGAGGAACTGTGCGATGTCGGCGAACAGTCGCGACTGGAGGGTTTGTAAGTCCATCTCCCGACGCGGCTCCGGCGTCACCGTCCATGGCCCGTAGTTGTCGATCTGGACGAGGGTGACCTGGGTCGTCGTCACAGTGAACCGAGTTTGGACCCGGGTCCGCTTTACCCTTCCGTTATCCCGAAGCTGGAACGGATATCGAGTCTGCAACGTCTGCCGGGGTCGAGGACGGTGTCGGGGATCTCTTGGTCGGGTGCGGATGGGTCGAGCCGGCACGGACGGGGATGAGTCGAGCCGGCACGGACGGGGATGAGTCGAGCCGGCACGGCGGGGGGCCGAGCCGATACCGGGTCTCGACGGCACAACTCATACATCGACCGCGCCCCGAGACGGGGCATGGAGTTCAACGGGGCCGTCCTCGACGTTGACGGCACGGTCGCCCGCGGAAACGAACCGATCCCCGGCGCGCCGGTCGGCTACCGCCGGCTTCGGGAGGCGGGAATCGACACGCTGTTCGTCTCGAACAACCCGACGAAGCCCCCGGCGGCGTACGTCGACCGGCTCGGCTCCGCGGGATACGACGTCGACGTCGATCAGGTGTTCACCGCCGGCACCGTGACGACCGAGTACCTCCGGGAAACCCACGCGGACGACGACGTGCTCTGTCTCGGTGCGCCCGGTCTGATCGACCAGTTCGCCGACGCCGGACTCTCGACGACCGAGGACGTCGACGCCGCGGACGCGCTCGTCGCCTCCATCGACCGGTCGTTCGACTACGACGACCTGTGTACCGCACTGTGGGCGCTCGACCGCGACATCCCCTTTATCGGCACCGACCCGGACGTCGTCATCCCCGGTCCCGACCGCGACGAGCCGGGATCCGGAGCCGTGATCGGCGCGGTCGCGGCAGTCGCCGGTCGCGAGCCCGACGTGGTGCTCGGGAAGCCGTCCGACCCCGCGATCGAACTCGTCCGCGAGCGGCTCCCCTACCCGCCCGAGGAGTGTCTGGTGGTCGGTGACCGACTGAACACGGACATCGAACTCGGCGTTCGCGCGGGCATGACCACGGTGCTCGTCCGGTCCGGGATCACGGACGAGGCGACGCTCGCCGCCAGCGACGTCGAACCCGATCACGTGATCGATCACCTCGGCCAGATCGATCGCGTGCTCGACTGACCGGCGAGCGGCCCCCGATCGTGAAGGTTTATAAGCAATACTTTCCTCCTCCCTCTCATGGGTGTGTTTCACTCACACGACACCGAGGCGGACGACGAAGACGCCGAGGCGGAGTCGGAGCCCCCGGTGACCATCGTCGAGGGACACGCGGTACAGTTCAACGAGTATCGCTACTGACGGTCCTCGTCCACGGACGCCTCCGCGTTGGGTCGTCGTTCCGCGGATTCGCCGTGTCTTTTGGCCGAGCGCGCCGCTCAAGTGACTGGAACGCCAACGAACGCCATCGTGAGCGACGCCGACTCCCCCCTCTCCGAGGACCGTCCGACGGTCGACCGCCCGCTTCGGGTCGACGCCCCGTTCGAGCCCGCGGGCGATCAGCCCGACGCGATCGAGGAGCTGGTCGCAGGCTTCGAGTCGGGCGCGGAGAAACAGACCCTGCTCGGCGTGACCGGGTCGGGCAAGACCAACACCGTCTCGTGGGTGGCCGAGGAGCTCGATCGGCCGATGCTCGTGTTGGCACACAACAAGACGCTCGCCGCCCAGCTGTACGAGGAGTTCCGCGAGCTGTTCCCGGACAACGCCGTCGAGTACTTCGTCTCCTACTACGACTACTACCAGCCGGAGGCGTACGTCGAGCAGACGGACACGTTCATCGACAAGGAGATGTCGATCAACGAGGAGATCGACCGCCTGCGCCACTCCGCGACGCGCTCGCTTCTCACCCGCGACGACACCATCGTCGTCGCGTCGGTGTCCGCGATCTACGGGCTCGGCGACCCGCAGAACTACCGAGAGATGGCCCTCCGGCTGGAGGTCGGCGAGGAGGTTGGTCGCGAGGAGCTGCTCGCCCGACTCGTCGACCTGAACTACGAGCGCAACGACGTCGACTTCACCCAGGGCACGTTCCGCGTCCGGGGCGACACGGTCGAGATATATCCGATGTACGGACGGTACGCCGTCCGCGTGGAGCTGTGGGGCGACGAGATCGATCGGATGCTGAAGGTCGACCCGATGAAAGGCGAGGTCGTGAGCGAGGAGCCCGCGGTCATGCTCCACCCCGCCGAGCACTACTCGATCCCCGACGACCAGCTGGAGCAGGCGATCTCGGAGATAGAAGCGCTGATGGAGGCACGCGTCCGGTACTTCGAGCGACAGGGCGATCTGGTCGCCGCCCAACGGATCGAAGAGCGCACGACGTTCGACGTCGAGATGCTCCGCGAGGCGGGCTACTGCTCGGGCATCGAGAACTACTCGGTCCACATGGACGACCGTGAGAGCGGCGACGCGCCGTACACGCTGATGGACTACTTCCCCGACGACTTTCTGGTCGTCATCGACGAGTCGCACCAGACGATCCCCCAGATCAAAGGCCAGTACGAGGGCGACAAATCGCGGAAGGACTCGCTGGTCGAGAACGGGTTCCGGCTGCCGACCGCCTACGACAACCGACCGCTCACGTTCGAGGAGTTCGAGGAGAAGGCGGACCGGACGCTCTTCGTCTCCGCGACGCCCGGCGAGTACGAGCGCGAGCAGTCCGATCGGATCGTCGAGCAGATCGTCCGCCCGACTCACCTCGTCGACCCGAAGGTGGAGGTGACCGGGGCGACCGGACAGGTCGAGGACCTCCTCGATCGGGTCGACGAGCGGATCGACCGCGACGAGCGCGTCCTCGTGACGACGCTCACCAAGCGCATGGCCGAGGACCTCACGGAGTACTTCGAGGAAGCGGGCGTCGACGTCGCGTACATGCACGACGAGACGGACACGTTGGAGCGCCACGAGATCATCCGCGACCTCCGGCTCGGAAACATCGACGTGCTCGTCGGCATCAACCTGCTACGTGAAGGGCTCGACATCCCCGAGGTGAGCCTCGTCGCCATCCTCGACGCCGACCAGGAGGGGTTCTTGCGCTCGACGACCACGCTCGTCCAGACGATGGGGCGGGCCGCCCGCAACGTCAACGGCGAGGTCGTCCTGTACGCCGACCGCACCACCGACTCGATGCGGGAGGCCATCGAGGAGACCCAGCGCCGACGGGAGATCCAACTCGAGTACAACGCCGAACACGGCTACGAGGCGACGACCATCGACAAGCCGGTCGGCGAGACGAACCTTCCGGGATCGAAGACTGACACCTCCGGCGTCACCGTCGGCGACGTCGAGAGCACGGAGGAGGCCGAAGCGCGGATCGAGGCGCTCGAGGACCGGATGAACGAGGCCGCGAGCAACCTGGAGTTCGAGCTGGCGGCGGACATCCGGGACCGGATCGCCGAACTCCGGCGCGCGTTCGATGTGGACCCCGACGACGGCGTTCCCGCGCCCGCCCTCGAGGACTGAGCGCGTCCGCTCTGCGAGCGCGCCCGATCTCCAGGAGTCGACGTTTCGGAACGTTCCGAGTATCATCGTCCGATCCGACCGACAGGGAGGTTTTTATCGGAGAAACACCCACCGCAGGTCATGGACCGCCGCGCGGTCGTCCTCGGAACGCTCACCGCGGTGACCGCAGGGTGTACCGACCGGCTCCACGACGTCGCGGCGTCGACCCCGAGCAACATCGACGTCCGCAGCCGGTACGTCCCCGACGACCCGCTGGTCGAGTCCGAGAGCATCACCGGTCACCCGGCGTCGATCGAGACGCACGTCGTTTCGTTTCGAGCAGTCGACCGAGCGACCGACGCACTCGCGCCCGGATCGCCCGACGTCCGTGAATTCGTCTCCGGGACCGACTTCGTCGACGACGGCGGTCGGTTCGTGCTCCTCGTGGTCCAGCGGCTCACCTCACCGGCTGTCGATCTGCGGCTCGGCTCGGTCAGTCGGATCGGCGACCGGGCGCTTCGGATCGCGATCGACGAGGTCGGGACGCCGCGGGACGCCGACCCGGTCGTACAGACCGTCCTCGTCCGGCTGGCGGACGCCCGTGGACCGCCCGAGCGCGTCACCGTCTCCGTCGAGAGCGACCGCGTCTCCGTCACGATCTAGCGTCGGGTGAGGCGATCCCGCCGCAGTCCCGTGCTTTTAAGCATCGAGCCGGGGTCGATGTGGTATGGCCTCCGTCTCTCGTCGCGCTCTCGGTGTCGCCCTTCTCGCGATCGCCGGCCTGTTGTTCACACAGCCGTTCGTTCTCCGGTCGACGCCGACGATCGGCGACGAGCTTCCAACGATAGCCGACCCCGGATCGCCGGTCGGGCTGTTGGCTCCCGCGCTCGTCGCCGCCGGTGCCGTCGTGCTCGTGTCGGGCGTCGCGGCGACGCGGGGACGACCGCTCGCACCGCGGTGGAGCCTCGCGGCCCCCGCCGTGTCCGTCGCCGTCGGCGTCGCGCTCGGCGTCGACGCTCCGGCGGCCGTGGTGTCCGATCCGGCGCTCGCCGTCTCGGGCACGACGACGTTCGTCGTGGCCGGTTCGGTCGTCGGCGCGTCGCTTGCGCCCGTGACGCTCGGTGCGACGAAGGGCGATACAGTCGCCCTGCTCGCAGGCGTCGTCCTGCTGCTTGCGGGCGTCTTCGCCGCTCCGATGCCCGCGCTCGCGCTCGTGGTCGGGCTCGGTGGCGGCGGTGCTGCCGTCGGTCTCCTCTGGGCGCTCGATGCGGAGACGTGGCGGCCCTGAGCTCCCGAACATCTTTTAGTATACCGTGCCGATAGCGGGTGAATGCGCCGGAGGCTTACCGTCGCCGCGCTCGTACTCGTCGCCGTCGCGCTGGTCCTGTCCGGCTTCTTCGGGGGGACCGCCGACGAGCCGGCCGCCCACGAAGTGCCGGCGGAGGCGTTGATCGAGGTCGACGGCGACTACGAACTGTGGCCGTACACGAGCAGTCGGGAGTCGATCGCCGGGCGAACGCTCGCGATCAACGTCGTCTTTCGTGCCGACGGCGACACGGTTCGTGAGGCGCTGACTGCGCGACCGGACACCGACTGGGAGGAGACCGACGAGGAGGAGCGCGAGGCAGAGTCCGACTTCGTCCGTGAGGCCATCACGACCGACTGGGAGGACGCGCACGGCTCCGTGCGCTACTCGTACTTCGAGGGTCCGGACGGCGGCGAATGGATCGACGAGACGTACGAGCTCCACGACGGGGAGTATCTCGGATCGCGCGACCACATCCGTGCGTACGAGGCTCCGGACGGCGAGTACACCGCCGTCCAGGTCCACGAGGAGTACTACGACTGGTTCCGACTACGTCACACCGTCACCGACATCGGGGACCCCGCGGTTCGGCTGGAGGACGACTTCATCGCGGCGAACGCGACGGTGACGCGGGAGTATCGGGGGATCGACGGCGGTTGGAGCGACGGATGGCTCTCGGTGATCGAGCTCGCGGTGCTGATCCCGCTCGGCGGCGCGCTGCTTCGTCGCCGGACGCGGGAAGCGACCCTGGAGGCGGCGACCCGGTTCCGATCGGAGGCGACGCGACACGGTGACGCCGCGGTTCTCGGAGTGGCGCTCGCCTCCGTCGTGCTCGGCGTTCGTGCAGCCGGGATCGGACTGGAGATCTCGTATCCGGGCGTCGCGCCGAAAGCGATCGCCGCGCCGCTGTATCTCGTCCTCGCGATCGGATTACCGGCTCTCACGGTCGCCGTCGCCGACCGCTGTGAGCCGACGGCCGCGTTCCTCGGCGTCGTCGTCGGCCTCGGCGGAGGATTTCTGGTCGATTTCGCCGGCTTGGGCGTCGCGGTCCCGCCGGACCTCATCGTGCACCGGCTCGCGATGGTGACGTCGCTCGGACTGGTCGCCGCCGGTCGAGCGGCCGACGATCGGGCCGTCCTCGTCGTTGGACTCGCGGCGTGGGTCATCGGGCTCGGGCTCCCGCTGGCGGACGTGATCTGATCCAGCGATGGCGTCCATGCCCCACGGTCGAGGATCCGACCACAGGACTGTTATACGCTCGGTGACGAACTGTACGAACGAATGAACCGGCCGACGAGCCGCCGATCCGTTCTCGCCGCCACGGGAGCTGCAGTCGCGAGCGCCGGCTGCGTCGGTCGCGTCCGCAACATCGCCGGGCGAGACGGGTCATCACAGCTCGTTTTAGAGATCAACACGACCCCCGCGGACGACGATCCGAACGCCGTCCGCATCGCGCGACACCTCTCGGAGAACCTCACCGCAGTCGGCGTGGACGCCCGGGTGAACACGATGACGGCGGCGGATCTTCGGCGGTCCGTACTGCTCAACCACGATTTCGACGTCTACGTCGGGCAGTTTCCCGAAGCGAAGCCGTTCGACCCTGACGCGCTGTACGCGCTCACGCACTCGTCGTTTACGGCCGAAACCGGCTGGCAGAACCCGTTTGGATTCACGGAGCTCGCGGTCGACGATCTGTTGGACGAACAGCGTATCGCGTCCGACGACCGCCGACCCACGGTCGTCGACGAACTCCAGGAGGCGATCTGTGACCAGCAGCCGTTCTCCGTGATCGCGTTTCCGGATGCGCTCACGGCGATCGGGGACGGGGAGTTCGTCGGGTGGGGATCGGCCCAGCCGACGTCCGCTCGTGGACTGCTTCAGTTGGAGCACGTCGGCGCATCGGATGCGGACGGCGAGGGGGAGGAACCGACGACCCTTCGGCTCATGACGACGGACACCCGGATCACGGAGAACTGGAACCCGATCGCGGCCGAGTACCGTCGTCATGGAACGTTCACGTCCCTGCTGTACGACGCCCTCGTTCTTCCCAACGACGAGGAGCCGATCCCGTGGCTCGCCCGCGAGTGGGAGTGGATCGATCCGGACACGATCCGCGTGACGCTCCGCGATACGACGTGGCACGACGGGGAACCGCTGACGGCCTCCGACGTCGCGTTCACGTACACGTTCCTCACTGACACGTCGATGGGGAACGCCGAAACGCCGATCCCGACTCCCAAGTACCGGGGGAGAAGTTCGATCGTCGCGGAGACGTCGGTCATCGACGAGTCCACGATCGATCTCACTGTCGGAACCGTCAACCGGACGGTCGGTGAACGCGCGATGCAGGTGCCGATCCTCCCGGAACACGTCTGGAGCGAGCTGACCGACACCGTCGCCATCGCCGGGATCGAGATCGACGAGGGGGCGACTGAGGCGCTCGTCTGGAACAACGAGGAGCCGGTCGGCAGCGGTCCGCTCCGGTTCGTCGAGGCGACGCCGGAAGCGGAACTCACGCTCGAACGGAACCCGGACCACTTCCTCCACCGGATCGGCCCGGAAGCGGATACGGACGACCTCGCGATCGACGACGGGGACGATTCCCTGCAGGACGACGGGGACGGCTCCCTGCAGGACGACGGGGACGGATCCGACTCCGACACCGGTGACGCGGAATCCGATCCCGAGAGCGACTACACCGACGGGATTCCCGACGAGTACGTCGGTAAGCCCTCGTTCGACCGCTTGGTCCTCGAGGTCGCTCCGTCGGACATCGCCGCCGTTCAGTCGGTCGGCGACGGTCGTGCCGACGCCACGGCGTCGAACCTCGGTCCCGATTCCGTCCCACGCATCGGGCGCGAGGCCGACGCCAGACTCGTCAGTACTCGGTCGGCCGCGTTCTACCACGTCGGCTACAACAACCGGCGTGCACCCCTCTCGAACCCCAGATTCAGAGGGATACTCGCGTCGCTGATCGACAAGCCAACGCTCGTTGACGACGCGTTTGACGGGTACGCCACACCGGCGACCTCACCGCTCGCGGCATCGTCCGAATGGGTTCCGGAGTCGCTCCGATTCGACGGGGACACGGAAGCCGATCCGGTGTATCCGTTCTACGGCGAGAACGGTGAGCTTGACGTCGCGGCCGCCCGTGACGCGCTCCGCGCCGCCGGGTATCGTTTCAACGAAGCGGGTGAACTCCTCGCGAGGGATCAATGAACCCCGTCGTTTCGGTCGCCCTCCAGCTCGTGTTGTGGGTCGGGTCGATGTGTTTCGTCGCCGGGATGGCGATCATCGGACCGCGCCGACTGTACGAACTGGGGCACGACTTCGTGCCGCGGCTCCGGGAGGCACGGCTGCAGATCGCCGCGCTGATCGCGGTGTTGATCGCGAGTGCGGTCGGACGAGGTGCGTTACAGACGTTGTCGGAGCTCGTCGGACTGCGGATGACCGGGACGATATACGCGCTCGAAGGTGGCTTCGTCGCGTGGGTTCAGGCGACGTTCGTCACGCCGGAGCTGACGATGTACTTCTCGTGGGTGTACGTGTACGGATACGTGTTCCTGCTCGTGTTTCCGTTCATCGCGTACGCCGCGCTGTCGGAGACGACGACGCTGAAACGGCTGCTCTCGGCGTACGCGCTCAACTACGCGATCGGACTCGTCTTCTACACGCTGATCTTAGCTCACGGTCCCAGAAACGTGATGCCCGACGTCGTGACGTCGCTCCTGTACACCTTCAATCCGGAGTATCAGGCTCTCACGACCGAGGTCAACGAGAGCACGAACGTCTTTCCCTCGCTGCACACTTCGCTGTCGGTCACGGTCGCGCTGTTCGCCGTACTCACCCGTCGGGAGTACCCCGGCTGGCCCGTCATCGCCATCCCGCTTGCGATCTCGATAACCACGGCGACGATGTATCTCGGTATCCACTGGCTCGTCGACGTGATCGCCGGGATCGGACTCGCGTCCGTCTGCGTGTATCTCTCCTATCGGTTCGTCGAATCAGTCGACGACAACGACGCCGACACGAACGGGAGCGACGTCGACGCCGACGACCCCGCCTCCGCCGCGGACTGAGGGGACGGACCGACGCCTCTCGTGGGATCGACCCCGCCATCGCGATCCCTGCTGGCGATCCTTCGTTCGGAGCCGATCGGCTCGCTCGACGCGTACACGGGCACGCTTTGCGGCGTGCGCCGTTGGCCGACGGTTGGATTAGACTAGTCTAATCTATACTTTAGGTACGTAACTCATATATGTTCGCCGGAACAATGAGCGTGCAATGAGAAGCGATCACGATGCCACCGTTCGGCGCGAACCACACGTCTCTCGACGTGCCGCTCTTGCGGGTTCCGGTGCGCTTATCGCGGGGTTGGCCGGCTGTACCGGCGGTCAGTCGAGCGACGTCGCCGGTGACGAGTCCGGGGCGACTGTCGGAGACGAGGGATCGGACGACGAGGACGCTCCCGTCGCAGTCGCCTCCTTTTTCACGTTCTACGATTTCGCGCGTCAGATCGCGGAGGGAACGCCGGTCCGCGTCGAGAACCTGGTTCCGACCGGACTGCACGGACACGGCTGGGATCCGGACCCGTCGATCACGCGCGACATCATCGACGCTGACGCGTTCATCACCGTCGGCCCCGACTTCCAACCGTGGGCGGATCGCGCGATCCGGACGGTTCGTGACGACGGCGCGGACACGAACGTGATCAACGCTCGGGAGGGAATCGACCTGATCGACCTCGCGGACACCGTCGAGGACGATGAGGAGGTCGACTCCGGGAAGGATCCCCACTTCTGGCTGGACCCGCTGCGGGCACAGGAGTCGGTCGACAACATCGCCGAGGGGCTCACGGCGATCGCTCCCGATCACGAGGCGGCGTTCGCGGACAACGCCGACGCGGTGAACGCCGAACTCGCCGAGCTCGACGCCGAGTGGGAAGCGATCTTCGAGGCGGCCGACCGTGACGTCGTGTTCCTCGCTGCGCACAACGCCTTCGAGTATATCGGTCAGCGATACGGCGCGACGATCCAGCCGCTCGTCATGAACCTCGCCGCGGAGAACGACGTCCGGCCGGCGGATATGCGGCGCGCCGAGGACACGATCGCGGACAACGACATCCGGCACATCGGTGCGGCGGTGTTCGAGTCCCGACGACCCGCCAGACAGCTTCGAGACGAAACGGACGTGGAGGCGTACTATCCCGTGACGCCGTACGCCGGGACCACCGAAGAGTGGGTGGACCGCGGCTGGGGCTACTTCGAGATCGCTCGCGAGATCAACATGAAGACGTTCGAGATCGTGCTCGATGCCGCGGAACCAGAGACGGCGTTCGACGAGGAATGGCGGAACTTCGAATAGTGGGCCGAACGACCGATCGAACACCTCCCGTCATCTCATGTCACTCATAGAAATCGACGACGTCTCTTTCGGCTACACTGCGACTCCCGTCGTCGAGCACGTCTCGCTGTCGGTCGACGCCGGCGAGTACGTCGGCATCGTCGGACCGAACGGCTCGGGAAAGAGCACGCTGCTCCGGTTGATTCTGGGTCTTCATACCCCGGACGTCGGCGACGTTCGACTGTTCGGTCATCCCGCTCGCGCGTTCGTCGATCGGGAACGCGTCGGGTACGTCGCACAGGACGTCACCGAGAACACGAAGGAGATGCCGATCACGGTCGCGGAGGTCGTGCTCATGGGGCGGTTCCCGCACACCGGCTTCGGTCGGGTCGGCGAGACGGACAGAGAGCTGACACGCACGGCGCTTCGCCGGGTGGGGATCGAACACCTCGCCGACAGGCGTATCACGAAGCTCTCCGGGGGACAGCGACAGCGGGCGTACATCGCGCGGGCGCTCGCCGGCGAGGCCGACCTGCTCGTGCTCGACGAGCCGACGGTCGGCGTCGACGCCGAGTCGGTCGACGCGTTCTTCGATCTGCTCGGGGAACTCAACGCGGACGGGATGACGGTCCTGCTCGTCGAACACGACATCGGTGCCGTGATCGAACACACCGACCGCGTCGTCTGTCTGAACCGCGAACTGTACTTCGACGGCCCGCCGGGCGAGTTCGCCGAGAGCGACGCGCTCGATCGGGCGTTCGGGACGGCGATCCACCGTGGCGACTCGGGGCCGATAGCATGAGCCTCGCCGTGCTCCTCGTGTCCGGACTGCTCCGTGCTCCCTACGACGCGATGCTGTGGCTGCTCGACCGCTGGAGCGACCTCATGTACGTCGTCGCCGAAACGTTCGGTATCGGCATGCTCCAGTACGGGTTCATGCACCGGGCGTTTCTCGTCGGCATCCTGATCGCGGTGATGGCACCCCTCATCGGGACGTTCCTCGTTCATCGACAGCTCGCGCTGATCGGCGACGCGCTCGCACACACCGCGTTCGCGGGCGTCGCTGTCGGCCTGTTCGTCAACGCCGTTCTCGGCACCGGCGTCTCGCCGTACCTCACGGCGGTCGTCGTCGCCGTGATCGCGGCGCTGGCCATCGAGCTGATCTCCGAGACGACCGACGCGTACAACGACGTCTCGATGGCGATCGTGTTGTCGACCGGGTTCGCGCTCGGGGCCGTCCTGATAAGCATCAACGCCGGCGGACTCGCCGTCGGCGTCAACCAGTACCTCTTCGGGAACCTCTCGACGGTCACGAACCAGAACGCGATCCTCCTGATCGGGCTGTTCTCCGTGATCGCCGCCGTCGTCGGCGTGACGTACAAACAGCTGCTGTACGTGACGTTCGACGAGACCGCCGCACGGGTCGCCGGACTCAACGTCCGCTGGTACAACCGGATCACGGTGATGCTCACCGCGATGGTCGTCGTCGGTGCGATGCAGATCATGGGCGTCATCCTCGTCGCGGCGATGCTCGTGGTGCCGGTCGCCGGTGCGGCCCAACTCGCTCGCGGCTTCCGCGAGGCGCTGCTCGCGTCCGTCGTCCTCGCGGAGATCGCCGTGCTCGTCGGGATCACGCTCTCGTACCACTACGAGGCGACCGCCGGCGGGACGATCGTTTTAGTCGCCGTCGCCGTCTACATCGTCGCCGTCCTGCTCGGCAAGCTCAAAGCGAGCCGCGAGACCGTCGAGGAGGAGTTGGTCGCCGCGGAGCGCGAGCCGGTCACGGACGAGTCGCCGTCGGAGTGACTGCCGCCACGTCGTCGTCGGATCGACCGAACGCTCCGTTCGGATCCGGCTGTCCGGCTCCGTTGCAACTCCATCCCTCAGACACGATATGGTATGGAACAGCCGATCACTGAAGACTACTTCGTGATCGATAGCGGGAGTACGTGACGCAGATCGGTGGCGCGGGTGTTTATACGTGGAACTGGGGTGTTGCTGGCGGGTGTTTATAAGCGGTCTCGCTCGGGTCGGCGGTGAACACCTGCAAAGCCCCAGCCGCGACGACTCGCGCGCCTTGCTGCGCGCCTCGCTCGCGTCGCTCGCTGCGGTGTCGCCGGCGGCTCTGCCGCCGGCTGCCCGTGGCGCGTCGCGCCACGCTGCTTGCTGCGGCGGGCTTCGCCCCACCGGGAGACTCCGTCTCCCGAGCCCCCGCTCACTCCGTTCGCGGGGATCACGGCTGCCCCTTTGAGTCCCACCCCGCACAGCAC
>NZ_JBLWMN010000009.1:0-132283 GCF_048380895.1 Halorubrum rarum
ACACCCAATCCGTCCCGCTTCAGTTCCTAGAAAATGTGGTACTTCTACGGAGAGACGAGTACGGCAATCCGAGTGACAGAGCTCTCAGACTGATCGGAATCAACCGTCTAAACAAGGCCCGCACCCTGTATTCAGCAGGACCGTTGAAACCTATCACCGCTTGAGGGTTTCAACAAGGCCCTTGGATTCGATTAGGTGGGTGAGTGCCGTGTCGATCACGTTGGAGCGCGGTGGTTTGTTTTGGCCATCAGCAGCGACTATCTCGCTCGTCTGGTTGAACAGTCGCTTCCGCTCATCGGTCAATTTCAGGGAAGTTCGATCAGTTGTCAGGAGTGGTATAAGTAGTAGCGTATGCACCGGGGGTGTCGTTGCGTCGCTCGGGAGCGAGCTAGAGCTTATTCTTTATAAAGGGGTGCTGTGCATTGATGGGACCTGAGCGTCGTAGCTTCTTCCCCATCGCCAATTCTATGCACCCGGCCAGCTGTTCAACCTGGTTGAGGTGCATACATCGCGGTTTGTGTATACATTGCTGCGTAACCCCGTGTGGGGTCGGGGCCGAAGCCCTGCCTCCAGACGTCTGAGTAGCCTTCCGTTTCGCACGTAGACAGTTTTGCCCTGAGTCATCCTATACAGTCGGAAAGTTGCTCACAGTGTGTGAACTGACAGGGGTTCTCCGACACCCTGTTCGGTCCACACCCGTAGCCTCCGCTATCTCTTCTACAGATGGGATGTGAATCGTTGTGAGTGACCGTACGAATTCCGCAACCACGGGGGAATTCGATCACCCCTCGGCGCGGTGAATGATGTGTCGGATACAGATGCCGAGTTGCTGACCGACTGCCGCGTCCCCAAAGATTAGCGTTGCTGCCTCTCCGTCCGATTTGCCCTGCAAGACAGTCTTCCGAATGAACTCACGTATCGGATCCTCCCCGTGCCGCCGTGCGACGCGGTCAAGAATTTTTTCGAGTTCGTTACCTGGCTCCGGCTCTCTTGCCATGTCGAGTGCTTCAATCGTGATTCGACGTACGCGTCGCTGCTCCTCGGTCACTTCCCTCATTCCACCACCCTCGTGACAGTGAGTGCGTACTTGAGCCCGCAATCACACTCGACGATGTCGTTGATCGACTGGTCGTGCTCGCCGGTCCGGGCGATTGACTCACCGCACTGGCAAGTCACCTTCGCGTGCATACGGATAATGGTGCGCTGAGTTTAATGACCGCTCGGATTTCTCTTCACAGTTCGGCGAGAATGGGGAACCTAGTGACCCACGCCCGGGGGTCTTCCACCGGTACTTTCCGGACTATCGCTCGCGTTTCCCCGTCGACGCGTAGCACCCACGACTTGTCTTCATGTTCCCACTTCCCGTCTGGTTCACAAACTGACTCGATCCACGATCTAGCTTTCCCCGCGGAACTGAATGCTAGGCGACGACCTGACGGGCGGCACCACGCAACTATCACATGCACATTGTCGTCGCCCCGCATCCACTCACTGAATCGCTCGTGAATCGACTTGAACGCTCGCAAAACTACCGTCACCGTCCGGGTCCTCGTCGATCTACGCGTAGCTGTCTCGCTGTTTAATCATGTATATCCTAGATTTGCTAATACGGTACTCATCGGCGATGTCACCGTACCGTTCGCCCTGCTCCGCTCTTCACGCCGCACCACCGCTCTTGACATGGACGACGAGACGATCGAGAATGCACAACGCCTCTTCGTCTCTACGCACCCTGAAATCCTGCAGGCCGTCCGAGGGTTCGCCTGCAGAGTGGCAGTCTGCGTCCGGGTGTCGTGTGAGTTGCACGGTGTCCCGCACCGCATCGACGACATCTCCGCCGTCAAGGGTACTGACCCGTTTTTGATGATGCGTGAAGCCCGGGCTGTCAAGCGCGCGATGGGCGTACAAACGATGCCATTCACCGCTGACCATTACTTAGACCGGTTCGCTGGCGAACTCTCCGTCGACGGGACCGTACGCCGCACAGCACACGACGTCCTAGACTGGCTCGCGGTCGGGACGGGCGAGCGACCGCAGGTCAAAGCTGCCGCAGCGCTGTGGCTCGCCAGGAAGCTCGCCGATGATCCGCTGCCACACTCCGAGGTGAGTGCCGTGTCCGGTGCGTCGGACAACGCGATATGGAGGACGGCGCGGCGCGTGCTTGACTCGATTGCCAGTTAATCGTCTAGCCGATTAACCTTGAATCACATTTCGGCCGAATTGACCGAGCATAAACCCTAGTCCAACGACTATACTGATGTCTTCCTCCTTCTACAAACTCTACTATTCACTCACAGTGATTTTAATCCCGAATCCGTCTCCAGAGTCCATTAGCCAGTAGTAGTATCCGTGTATCCAGATTCCTTGGAGTTGCTCACGAATCTCTTCTTCCGACATTTCCTCATACTCCTCGCCGCGTTCATCTTTAAGAAGCTCCCGGGTGATTTCCTTCAACTTCAAATCGACTAAGCTACCATCTTTCCTGTACTCAGTTATCTCAGGCTTTGACTCTGGCTCAGTCAACACAAGTATGGAGAAAACACGCGAGGAATCCGTGTAGACGGGAACCAGTTCCGAATCGGTTTCAAACCCTCCTAGGACGTTTTCCGAGTCTCCGAAATCAAAGTCGAACCGCTCATTCTGAATTAAAGCTTGTCGGGCCCTGACACCTGAAATTACGATAGCTTTCACATCTCCATCTTCCTCGCACACCTTCTCCACAGCATCCAACAGTTGCTCATGACCCTCCACTTCGGCCTTTGAAACACCTTCATCCAGCCAATATTCTAAAATTCCGTTAATGTGCTCCTTAGCCTCTCTATCCACTGAAAACACATACTCCGTCGGAGGTTCTTCAATGAAAGCACCTCTCGGCAATGGCAGATTGAAAACCAGTTGACGTGGATCATCTTCCTCATTGTATGGTTCGATCTCCAACCAACCTAAATCAGTGAAGACCTGGCGAAGAACGAACTGCTCCTCGAACTTCTCGACATAGTCGTCCTTATAATTCGAGACCTTTTCCGAATCAAGGTCTGATTCAATTATAAAGTCCTCCTCCTTCCGCTCCAAAATCTCCTCCATCTGTTGGTCAAACGCAAGGAACAATTCCTTCCGCTCCTCCAACTCATCTTCCACCCGGTCAGGTACCGGGACGTCTTCCAAATCTTCCTTCGACACTTGCTCGATACTCTCTTCAAATCCAGGGTACGTAACCCGGTCTACTTCCAAATCCGCAAGCGGATTTTCGCTTTCATCGATATCATCGAGGTCAAAGTCATCTGGGTCAAGTAGTATGAGACCCATGATGCAGTAGAACTCTTTCAACCAGCCGTGTACAGCGGGCTGGCTTACTTGCACCCCCTTGAAGATGTCTGCGTCATCCGACTCCCATCGGAAGAAGTCAAGTCGCATTTGCTCGAAAAACCGGAAATATGACTCGTTCAACGCACTAAAACTCGAATACCGGTTCTTAATGGACTCTGAAAAAATCTCTCGGAAAGTCTCTGCTGGGAGTTCTCCTTGCTTGAGCATCTGGTAGGCCCATGCCGCAGCAGTATACCTGGAAACCTCGAACTCTGAGGTAAATCTTTCAACTGTTTCCTGCTCATATCTCTTGTATTCTAACTCTTCTTCGATCTTCTCTGCCTCCTCTTCAGACTCTTCATTCTCTAACGCCCATTCCAGCTCATAGATTTCCATCTCCGAATCAACAAGGATGAACGCATCCACACCGAGATTCCACGCATTATTGAAAGTCTGAGCATCCCCGTGCTCAAGCGCAATCCGGAGAAAATCTTCAAGGGTATCATAGTAGCTCTCAAAATTTGCAACCACCTGATCCGCTTCATCCCTCGAACGAGCATCCCGGAAAGACGCCACCAACAAGGTCTGTAAATCCTGGAAACTGGAGAGCAGGCCGTGAACCAAATTTTGGTTATCTTCCCCGCTCGAAACCAGCGCTTGGTAGAACAGACTGTACAGCGAAACCGATTTATCGAAAAGCTCTGTCTCACCCTGCTGGTGAAACATCACCGAGATCCGGAAGATTTCCCTCCTGACAGTGTTGATTAGCTCAGAATCACCGGTCCGACCTACGCCCTCCAAGATAGGATAGAACCTGCGGAAAACCCGATTCACAAGCCTACTTAGCGGTTGTGGTGTACCTGAATACTGTTCTACAATCTCACGGTTCAAATCAGTCGCGTATTCGAGTAGCCCCGTGTACAGCTTCAGATAATACTCAAGCCCGGCCTGCCTAAGTTCCTCAATCGCTGTTCTGGCAGACTCACGGATTTGAGCCATATTCCGCTCAACAAAGACATCGCCCGTGCGCCAAGGCCTCTCAGGACTAGTGTAAATGGCTTGGCTCAACTTTTCTGCAAATCCGGGTGAAAGCTCTGGCCGGTCACCTTCATCTGGGACCAGATACACTAGGTCCACACCCTGATTCAGTTCTTTACCGAGTTCGACATCGATGAACAGATTCAAATCGTGCTCTTCGAAACGTTCCTTCTCTGAGAGACAGGCCTCTCGTAGTGCTCCTAAATCGATGTCAGAGACGTAGCCCTTCAAACTTAATTCGTCAACAGTGTACAATCTTCCTCCCCGACTCCTTCCGATAACCACAAATTCTGGGACAGCCGTTTGAAGGATCTCTTGGGAAACGTCCTGCCGATCCAGTTCCTGAAGTTGGAGTCCAATTCCCTTCTTCACCTGCTCCACTGTCATCTCATCAAGTGGATCTGAGAAAACTAGTTTGGCGACCCGAAAATACACATACCCAATCATCAGTATGGTTCCAAGAAACGCGGTGGAAGCCGTATTTACCACTAGAGGCGCAACATCTTCTGGTGACCAGTAGAAGTGGAGATACGCTAATAGAGCGGAAGACATCAACGCAAAGTAGATGGCAGGCATCGCCCGCGACTCAGCCAAGAACTCCTGAATAACGCCTTCACGGTACCTAGTACGGTATACTTGGTCAAGCAAGAAAATCAGGACGATAAAACTCAGTCCAGTAATAGTTAGTTCAGCCTGCCAGCCCGCCCCTACAGACCCTGTGATTGGTGAGTTCCCGAAATAGGTTATCAGGTAGGCTATTGAAACGATCAGTGGTACCCCGAATAGGGTTACCCATGTGAAACTCCAGTGTGTCCACAACGATCTCTTCTGGAATAATGACCGTTTCAGAACCCGTATTCGGCTATTAGCACGTGCCTCTTCCCACAGCGTCTTCCTCCGAAGCGATTGTCGAGGAAACAGTATCCAAGGGTTTCGGCGGTACCAAGCAAGAATTTGAGGCCAGATAATTGAATAAATCAGCAACACTGCAGTTCCAAATACTACCGCAATTGCTAAAACCAGATATACAGTTACACCCCCTGATTCCACCATATACATGAGACTTACAATGTTGAATTATAAATGACCGGGTTAAATGGCCATTTCGGGCGGGTTGTTAGTGTAGAACGTATGTACACACCCGTTCCTGACCTGTCTCGTGACTGTTGGAATACTATGTTGAATACCTTCTCTGGGCCTTGTTTAGACGCTAGCGAGAACGGCTCTACTGGTGGTTTGGAGCCGTTTCCACCAGGTGGCGAGCGAGAGTGTTCGAGGGAGATTCTCCTAATGGAGAACTTCGGCCGGCCGTAGAACGGCTGAGAATACAGATTCCCTCGATCGTTAGGTCTGTCCTGGAACTCCTTTCGACGTAGAATGAGATCGATGCCGGCGATTTGAGGGCTCTCATCCTCGAATTCAAGCGTCTAAACAAGGCCCCTTCTCTGTATGCAGCACACCGTTTATCGGTTGGCAAGGTTTCAACAGAGGCGTCTTCGTCTATCTCGATGAGCCAGCGGAAGAATTCTATGAAGTACTGTCCTTTATCTCGCTTGTTCGCCGCTGCCCAAATTTTACTTTGATACAAATCAAACTTTGTCTGAAAACGCTGAAAATAACGAAGTCATACTGAGACCATCAATACGTTGAACAGTACGCCATCAAGTGGTGAATCCTCACAAAACTCCAAAATAGTGGATCAGGTGGTCTTGAACCAGACGGCGCGGCGCTCATCGATCTTTTTCTTTGTTATCCTACCGTCGTCAGCGAGCGAATCAAGGTAACGAAGTGCAGAGCGTCTTGGTATTCCCAATTCGTCGGCAATTTCCCGCGTCGACGTAGGCTCATCGACACGTTCGAAAGCGGCATACACGTCATCTAGACTGATGTCCCGTTCGGAAATAAATTGGCCTTTCTCGTCACGTTCCCGGTCTTCTTGGGTCATACGCCGATGTTGACTACGGGTTCCTTAGTCCTGTCCTTGCAAGGTCTCGGCTCAGTTATTTATGTCCAGGCCGTGTAAGGACAGGTAAGGGGAAATGGCCGAGAACATCGCAAAACAAGAGGAAGAGTACAGCTACGACGACTCACTCGGGGTGTACGTGCATCCCGAGCCAATCTCGATAGAGGACATAGAGATTGACGAGGAATTCTACTTCCACGAGCAAATCGAGATTGGCGGCGTCCCCGCCCGCATCGATACGCGGTACGACGTCCTACTTGACAACGTGTACGTCCGGATCGATGAGCAGAAACTCGACATACACCGCGTCAGACCTGAAGTTGGGATCGAGGGCGTCATGGACGGAAAGTCGATCCGGTGGTATTTCGACGATTCGCTCGACGCATTCAACGCGTTCCTCCGCCGCGTCGACGCGACCGTGACCAACGAAGACACCGACCAAAGAGCGTGAATCCCATTGTCTACAGATGGTTACAACCCAGGTCCAAATCAGGCCCCAGAGAGACCAGCGATCACCGACCCGCAAAAGATACACCGCATCATCCGCCGGATCGACATCCCGGACGAGTACGACGAAGACGAGTGTTGGCCGTTCGACGGAGCGACGCAGCACGGGTACGGGTATCTCGGGTACAATGGAGCCGTGCGTCGCGCGCACCGGATCTCGTACCGGATTCACTATGGCCGCATCCCGGCTGGGATGTGTGTTTTGCACGACGATTCGACGTGCTCGACGAGAGCATGCTGTAATCCCCGGCACCTCAGGCTGGGAACCCCTGCGGAGAATTCGAGAGAAGCCGCCGAGACCGGTGGAATCACCGGGACGAAAGGCATCGACCGCGACGACTGCTTCACCGCCGATGAAGTACGAGAGATCCGGCGACGATACCGTGACGAGGACATCACGTACAAGGAACTCGCCGCTGAATACGACTCGTCTGAGAGCTCGATCGGCGCGCTCGTTAACCGGAAGACGTACGCCTACATCGACTGACCGATGCTGGTCCGTCTCGCCCGGATTTACGATGGCGTCCTTGACGCTGCACGTACCTTGTTTTTCGCTGTCCTGATGGTTCTCCTCGGGACGTGACTAATCCGTCAAGGCCGGTATCGGTCCGGAGCTGGGTCGTTGTTCGTCACTGTCGTACTGGTGTTGTCGCTGGTTGAGTGGCGCGGGCGGAACGTTCTCGGATTAGTTTGGACGTGGTACGACTAGGACAGGCTGTGATACCCGGAGCGGCGGTCACTCCTCACTGTTTTCGACAATCTCGATTATCTGCTGCGGGTAGAACGCGAAGTTCACGTTCAACGGGCCTTCCTCGATCGGGTGTACGTTCGAATGGAGAGTAGACGAGTGAATACCGAGGAAATACCGCTGCGGTTGCTTATACACAACTGGCTCACCCCCCATCTGGTCGATTATTGACGGTGTGGTGAAAACAGGGCTGCCGCTCATCCCTGAGTGCGTGTTCGCGTCTGTAGCGAACGCGAGGTTCCCCATGAACCCGCCGCCGTAGTGACTAGAGATAAGCGCACTCCTAATCACCGGCATGTAATCGTTCGGCTCAATCACTGGGTACCCGACGATCATCGCTTCCTCACCTGCCTTTATCGGTCGTTCATCCGGGAGAAAGTTCGGCGGGCCGATCGGTTGATTAATGTAATCATCCAGGTCGTCATACAGTTCGAGCACTGCTAAGTCGGGCTGCGGTTCTGCAGAGTGCTCCATCCATTGCCGCTCGCCGTCCTCAACTAAGTTGAGCGGCCGGCTGATACGGAGCATCGGCGCGTCAGCACTGTCTCGCAGGTAAATCCGGGCTTCCTCGGACACGAATTCTTCCTCGCCGTCGTCGTTCTCTTCGACGAAGACGTGCCGGTTCGTGACGAGATAGTCTTTCTCCTCGCCTTGCTGTTCGAACCTGAACAGCGTGCCTGTTGCGTGACCGCCGTCCGGGAATTTGATCGGAGTGACACTCAGGAAAAGCGGGTCTAGAGGGTTGTTCGGCATACTCATTTTGTCTGCTGGTTGGGTAGGTCGGGTTATTGATGTTAGTGGTGTCTACCTACAGGTCAGTTAACCGTCCGTACCTCCTACTTCTGACCACGCACCGGGTCGTTCCCAGCCACTGCGCTATAGGGAAAGACAGGGAAGCTCACCAATGATCACACCTGGCGACGGCCCCCTAGCGGAGACGTGGGTTCGAATACCTCCAGCGCAATCACGCATGCCACCTGACCACATACCCACGGTAGGAGAGATAGGGGGAGCCACGGTGTTGACGAAGAACAGGTCCAGAAAGAGGCCTAGGCCGCGGGGCGGTCGTTGAGCGGGGTAGAAAGACCGGAAAGCACTCAGTAACGCAGAGGGAGAGATCAGTCTCCTATATCCCCTCAATCATATTGTTCGACCAACTGGACGCACTGGGAGAGGAACTAAGGAAGGTAGACATGAATCTTAGGGCCGATGAGTCTCGAAATTGAACAGAACCAACGAACCGGGGGATTTAGATGTCCGTCTCTGTAAATAAACATTTCAATAAGCTAACTCCTATCGGGTACAGGTACGATTCCGATGAAGAAGAGGAAGGATTCGCTGGCACCGGATTCTTCTACCACTCGCAGTACGCAGAGCCACTCTCGGCGTATTTCGATGACGTGGAACATCCACCAATGGGTCCTTACCTTGTTACGAATAGGCACATCGTCGAGCCCATAGGTGACCCTAATCCGGACAGGTTAGCTATCTATCTCCGTGAGGACGGGTTCAGTGCCAGTCCTACGAGATACGACCTACCATTGTACGATGACGAAGGAGAACCACTTTGGTTGGAGCACCCGAACAAAGATGTCGATGTTGTCCTGATTTTGCTTGATCTGGAGCTCGGTCCTAGGTTCACGTACACGCGATTTCAAATAGCGGATAGGGGTGACGAGGTCTCGGGTGGTGACATGGCCCGAGTGATCGGATACCCTAATTTGCTAAGGGAGTTCCGGATGTTCCCGATAATGCGTAACGGGTTGATATCAAGTCCTTACAGCGTATCTTTCGAGGATGAGGATTTCTTCTATTTTGATGCTCGGCTTCATCACGGGATGAGCGGGAGTCCGGTGGTCTACATCCCACCGGAAACAATCCCGATCGACGACGCGGTTGTTTATGAATCAGGCGAGGACGGCTTACCAGAACCTGTAGAAGATATGGACATCGATATCGATTCTATCGATATGCCGAATACTCGGGAATACCTTCTGGGGATTCATTCTGAGGAGAGGATTGAGACGAGTGAAGATACAATGATGGAGGAGATACGTGAACGGTTAGAAGAGTTGGAGGCCGGTGGGGATGACGGATTTATGCGAAAATTAGAATCTATAGTTGAGCAGCTTACGGGTGAGACTGGTTTGAACGTTGCTTGGCATGCGAGTTTGATCGAGGAAATTCGAGAGGAGGGGAACGTTACTGATGAGGACGCCGTTACACCAATCTAATCCACCGAATCGTCGGTACCTCGGAACTACCAGCGGGGATCGAAAATCCTCGTCATGCGCATCGAAGGTTGTGGAACTCGCGCCCTGTATCTTGAACGCCAGTCTTGACAAGACCTGGATAGACAGAGCGTGCGAAGCGTTCTATGACACGCTCAGTAAGGAGTGTCCGAGAACCCCACCTCCGAATAACAGACAGGGGATCAGGGTGGGTGCGTTGCGTTTTCGTCGATCATTATGCCGACGGCATCGTACACCTCGATCGATTCGACTGTGTACGTCTTGTCGTCATCCTCGGCGAGCCATTTCTCGCTGTGTTTTCTGACCCACCTCGCGGTCTGGCGACCGAGCTTCGATTCTACGAACCGCTGCGCTCGGTCCTGTGATGCGAAGTGCCACTCACCTCTACTCGTAGGGGACCGGAGTCGTACGCGCCAGATACACGTTCTGCAGGGCTCAGTGATCATTGTCGTTAGTGAGTAGTGCTGGAGGTGTTGTGAAAACTTGTAAATCACTTCCTCCCCGTTTCAGGGGCCGGCCCCCTGAAACAGGGGCTTCCCTTATTAGATCAAACATTCGAATCACTATTGTTGAGGTTCGAGCTAATCCATGCCGAAAACCACGACCACAACCGTGACGCAAAACTCTGAAGGACAATTCCAAGTCACGATCCCAAAAGCGCTCGGCGACCACTACGAACTCGCCGGAAAGAAACTGGAGTGGCGCGCCGGCACCGCGCGAGATAAAATGGAGGTGATCATCCACGATGCCGACGACTGATTCTCCTACACGGATAGTCCCCGCCGGAGACGGGACCGAGAAACACATAATGCATCGATGCGATGACGACCACCCAGCAGTAATCGCACGCTCAAAAGAGTGGATCGCGTCCAGCAAAGTCATCGACGTTTTTGACTACAGATGACGATTCTGAGAACAAACACGCACCACGGGACAATCGGAGACTACACTGACTGCGACGAGAAGATGATCGACACGCCCTGTCCAGGGTGTCACACTTCTGGAATCACCTCTCGTATCAAAGAAGGTGAGAGCGATGACTGAAACAGACAAAAACCCGATTGCAATAGGGTACACGCGCCTCTCACAACAATCAGATACCAGTATAGACACACAGAAACGTCGCATCAGAGAGTACTGCGACGAGTACGGATTCGAACTCGTAGAGATTTTCGACGAGGGAGAGCAATCTAGCGGATTCACTCCTGCCAACCTGAAAGAGTGGACCGCATTGCGAGACGTGATACAAAACAACGGAGACCGTACTGACTTCCCGGAGATCGATGCGCTCATCGTCCGTGGGAAGCGGCGTCTCGCCAGGGACATTGACGAGGTGATGAGGTTCATCCCGGATGTCCGCGACGCCGGAATTGAAGTACACACCGTGCAGGACGGGAAGCTTGATTTAAGCGACCCTATGAATGCCGCGATCGAGATACTCCAGGCTGCAGCAGCATTCGAAGAGAAGCTCGCTGAAATCGAGAAAGCTGTTGAAATCACTGAAAAGCGCGCTGAGAACGGGTACTGGTCCGGTGAAGCCCCGTACGGCCTGCACTTCGGCGTCAACGAGGAACACGGGAAACGTCTGATTCCGTTACAGGGCGAGTGTCGAAGCGTCCTTAATGTCCTCCAGCTGCGTGGAGAGGGTGCATCGTACCGGGTAATTGAGCGTGAGACCGGTGTTCCGTTGACGACTGCGTGGCGCATCTGCCGTCGTCGAGACGTGTACAGAGCGGCGGCTGAGCGCGCTGTGAAACACGGCCTAACGGATGGAGTGAATTGGATCGATGACGATGAAGAAGCCGGCTCACCAGCTGCGTGAAACGACTTCCCGAAGAGGGGGCGCACCTACCCCGGTAGTCCGTTAACGTGCCGCACCACGGCAGTCCTTGCGACGATGCATGCTCATATTCTTTGCGTGAGGGTCAGAGGTTTAATAGGCTAACTGGCCATTCACCGGTGGTGGCAGGTTGCGTCGACGCGAGCTTCTAGTGACTCCAACATAGGTGTTTGGGGTTCCAAGTGACCTTGACACGCAGAATA
The DNA here is from genome assembly GCF_048380895.1 of Halorubrum rarum. Classification (NCBI taxonomy): domain Archaea; kingdom Methanobacteriati; phylum Methanobacteriota; class Halobacteria; order Halobacteriales; family Haloferacaceae; genus Halorubrum; species Halorubrum rarum. Next base: position 11,858 of record NZ_JBLWMN010000009.1, read on the forward strand.
GTTATATTTTTGACTACCAACAGTGTGTTAACATAGTGTTGGTGGTCAATCTTATGACATTACTATGTGGCGGAGTGAATCGCAACCCACAATAGAATAAGGGAATTCCTCGTCGGCGATAATCCTGGGTGAATTTCGCATTACACACGCCCATCCTCACGTACAAGCTGAACCCTTCGGTTTCCAACGCAGCGTGGGTGGACAAGCGAGAGGGAATTCAGGAGCACACAGTACTACGAGTCAACCACCATCTTGTCACGAATTGGCCCGATGAGTGGAACGAGGACACGATTGCTGAACGAGGAAGTTGGCTTTCGGAAAAGGCGAGTGACGTCTGGGCAGGCCCAGATTCATCTTTTTGGTGTATAAGCAGGGGTACAGCATCTCTGATCAGATAAACTCGCGGACCCGGGATTGTAGATAGTTGAAAGCCTCTTCCGCGACGTCCACATCTCTGGCACCGGTGATGACGATCTTTCCATTTGCGAAGACGAGGAGAACCGCACCGATGTTCGAAGGACGGTAGATCAGGCCGGGGAACTGCTCAGGCTCGTACTCAGTTGACTCTAAGCCAAGTCCGATTGAGAGCGCGTTCAGGTTGACATCTTCACCAAGTGCCGCAGTACACACGACGTTCTGGACTCCAAATCCAGTGTCACGCCCTTGCTCAAGGATCCCCAAATCGCTCATATTTGCCAGTAGTCCCTCGTTCGTCACGTCGAGTTCTTCATAACTGGAACATCCACTAATGATGTACTCCCCGCTCCGGTATACCGTAATTAGAGGTCCTCCCTCTTTGAGACGAACGTACAGACCGTGGTAATTGGATGGATCGTACTCAAGGTACGGTGTGGACAGATCTTCTTCGAGTGCCTCCAAATCCAACTCTGCGTGGAGGTCGCCCGACCCGACGATGTTCGACGACCTCTCCTAACAACTGTCAACAGTCATCATCACACAACCCTAAAATCCGTAATTTGTATTGTGGTGCCTCACAAACAGTGTTTACAAATTATTTGCGGGAGCTTAGTCATCTTACCCTACCAAGTTGAGGGCATAACGAGATGAGGGAAATATTATTATCATCTCCTCTTTAACAGCTTGAGTACGAGGTACAACGAACGGTAAATTATGCCGGCCACATTAGACGCTATTCGGGACAGACTGGACAACTCGTCGTCTCATAACGACGTTCGAACGCGAGTAAATCCGTATCTCGAAGAGTTGCTCGGGTGGACCCTAACGACGGAGGTTGATTCTGGCAGTGGAGGCAGCATTGACTCAGTCCCCGTAACGAATCTCGGTAACCGAGATATCGAGATACCTGCCTTCGTAATCGAGTACAAGAAGGGCGAGAGCGAAAGCACCGAGGAGTTGGAAGAAAAGTCCGGCGGAAAGTCAGGTGAGACTGCGATTGGGCAGTTGGAACGGTACGTAACTCAGAAGAAGATTTGCAATTTCGGCTTCCTTGTTGACGCTTCACGATTTGTTGTCTACCGTCGTCAAGGGGATTCACTGCACGATGACCCTGAGAGCGAAATAGTCTTTGCGGAGGCAATAGATTCTGACTTCGAAGAACTGGAAAAGTTAGTCCCACTCGTCGGCGGTCTTCCGGACGAACTGCTAAAAATTGAGGACCCGTGGGAGTTCGCAGATACGCTCCAAGCGTCCATCGAACAACTCACTCCACCCCTGCAAGACCTATTCGACATTATCGAACCAGAGGAGTACGATCTTCTGTTGGAAATCATCCCCAGTGGACTAAGTGAAGAGGAGTTCGTCCAGAAGACGGCCGCTTCTTTGGTGAGCAAGGTCATGCTTCTTCGGGCGATGGAGGATCAGAACAACGAGTTCGGGATCGTTCTTAATCCTGAAGTTATGCGCCAGTTCTCCAAATCTCCCTTCGGGTATATACTAGCGTTTTCATCCGCCTATGACCTCGGAGCGATGAACTTCCCGCAGGTGATGAAAGCTGATATTGACGTATTCGACTGGTGGGTACCCACTCACCATATCAGCGAAGTTCGTCGAAACACGAAGGATGCTCATCTCGAACTCAACGGTCGGCTGGCGAATGTGCTGAACCAACTCTATTGGTATGAAGTTGAGTTCCAGCAGGACTTGATGGGGATGACGTACCAAAAGCTGCGGAAAAAAGGTGAAACCGCAGTTCTTGGCTCCTACTTTACGCCACCTCAACTTACGGATACGACAGTCGATGCCGTTGACACACTCGTCGGTGATCTGGGCATTACCGACTACACTCGTCGTGACCTCTACGATAAACCTGACTTCAAGGTTATTGATCCCACTTGTGGCTCTGGTACTTTCTTCATCTCTTACATTAAGAAAGCAATAAAGGAAACAAATCGGGCTCCGTCAGATACTGCTAATACCCTCATTAAGAAACTCCATGGAATCGACATTGACCCGTTAGCCGTTTTAATGGCTCGCGCCCAGATTTACGGCAGTCTTAGTCCCCACTTGTCCAGTCCGCCATCTCCAAGTGTCTACTGGAGTAATACTCTTGACCACATTCAAACGAGTCAAGGGCAGAGCGTTCTTGACCAGTTCAACAAACATAGCGACATTGGAGCTCCGATTGACGAGGTGCGCTACGACATGGAGCGGGCTGATAAGGAAATTACGAAGGGATCCTTCGATCTGGTCATCGGAAATCCACCATGGGGACGACGGGGCGAAATTGTCCGTCACCTACGTGATGTCGGGCATTCTCGTGAAGATGCAAATGACCGTATTGACCATCTTGTACCGGAAGTCTGGCGTGATCACTTCGATACCCGTGACGACAATCTCTTAACTCCGTTTGTGATTGCTGGGGATCGCCTCTTAAAGGAAGGCGGTGTGATGGCCTTTGTCCTTGACGCTCGCTTCCAAGCCAGCGAGTGGGGGGGTGAAGTTGTAGAAATGTTGAATGACTATGATGAGGTTCGCGTACTTGACGTTAGCCAGTCCAGCGACGCCGAGTTCCGTGAATCAGTCAGCTATCCAGCTATCGTTCTAGGGGTGAAATAATGAGTAAAGGCATAATTTTCGACGATCTGAAAAATGTCGTCAGTCGCCTGAAAAGTTCAGATTTCGATGACTCAGAGTTCGCGTACGAACAGTACACGTCTGGTCGGTCTGCATTCGATGTTGCTGGTGACACCATCCATACGATTCAGGGAGAAGTAACGTACCCCCGTGGACCGTTTTCTGTCAAGTTTGACGACCTAATAGATTCAGCCACCAAAATAACAGAATCTCCACCAGGTGTTCTCCCCTATTTGAAAGGGGCCAAGCAACTGAAAGGGACCAACCCCTCGCCAAGAGATGTTGGTCTTCCGTGTTTTACCGGCGACTCGAATATCGGAATTCGATGGCTGTTTGACACCAGCGGTACCAGCGGTGGAAGCGACTTCACGGAATGGGGCCGCCTTGACAAAGATACCGTCAAAGGTCTCAATGACATCGAAATTCCGGAGAAAGACCCTATAACAGACATGCGGGAGGACGCGAGCGTTAGTCCTGGGTTCACCCATCCTGAAGATCCCCGTGTGGTTGAAGGCCGCATCAATAACTACTGGTGGGAGGTCTGGTGCGCCCGATGTCAAGAACTCATGGACTCGTGGCGAGTTATTCTTCCTGCCGGGACAAACGACACGCGCCCGCTTGTGCTTGCGCCACACAATACCATCGTATCGAATAACTTCAACTTCATCTTGTTTGAAAGCGGCTCCAAAGCCGTTGCAGCAGCCGCCGTTCTTGGGTCAGAACAAGTACAGAACCAAGTCCACAAAATTGTCCCTTGGTCAAAAGGGGGTACGGCCCGACCAGGGGTGAAGCATTATCGTGCCCTGCTCCACCAACATAGGTCAAAAATCGAAGACATTGTAGACGACGACGCAGGTGATGTGACCATACTGGCCAATCAAATGGATTCGGTTCACGAATCATTGATGACCGCACTCCGTGGGTACGTTAGTGATCCGACCGGGAATCAAATCCGTGACTACTATTCCGCTATTCCCAGCGGTGATGCATTAGAGTATGAAATAGAAGGTATCAAACCGTCGGGGGATGATGAGGTTGTCTGCTTCAAGACCTCCGAAGGTGAAGTGGAAGTCGGGTTTTCGGATGAAGCGGATAAAGCGGCGAGTGCCGGTATAGCAGGTTGGCTTGCTGCCGCTCGTGGTGATACAGTAGATGATGTCCTTGATTTGCCCGTATTTTCTTCTGATCCGGACACTGTTCGGTCAGTCCTATACGAGACTGGCTTTGACACATTCCGGCAGAAAATCGTCAACGACTATCTCTGAACCAACCCAGTTCCCCTTCGAATACAGCTAAATGAAAGAATTACGGAAATATAATTTCGACGCTAAAGTTAGTCATCCTGTACGATCGATTCAACAAGTTCTATCTCCTTGTCAGTCAGGTCGTAGAGGTCGTAGACGATGTTATCGATGAGTGTGTCCGTCTTCTTAATCCTCTCATCAAGTTCGGCAGCGCGCTCCTTCGTCTGGATGTAGCGCCGAAGGTCGTCCTCTATGTTGTCGGGGTTAGGGAGTGTGATCGCCTTTATTCGGTCAATAGGCGAGTTCGTTTTTGTGGCAGTATCACGGAAGTCCGCGAAACCATCGGCTTCTTCGACTGCGACAGGCACGAATTCCTCAACGAGTGTTGCTTCCTCTTCTGAGAGATCAGCAATGGTGAATGCTTCGGAGTACTCGGTCTCTGTGTATCCCCACTGATCTGTCTCGAACTCGCCCTCGTCCTCGGGTTTGTACCGTGCTGTCGCGTATACTGTAACGTGGTGCGCGTCACGTTCAGTTTTCACCTCACCGACACGTAATTTCTCATAGTCCTCTGCCGTGGCATCAAGGATATTCGACGACGTTGGCTGGAAGAGCCCCACATCTGGAAGCTTTGGCCCCTTGTTATAGTTTCCGAGATAATCGCGGAGGGAGAGGTTAAGTGATGCGCGACGGTCAGTCATCTCTATCATTTCAGAACCAAGATAAGCTAATGCATTCGCTGGATTTTCGTCAACTAATCGATCAATATCATCTACTTCCGATTTTAATTCCGAAGGTCTCTCGGCAACTATTGGAACCCGCTCCAAGTATGAAGTCATAAATCTCCGGAAATCACCACGAAGAATTGGGCTTGTATAGTAGATATAGAACCAAGTGAGGCTACTATTCAGGACCGATAACAGGAAGTGACGCTCTGCAACCGTATTATTTTCTGGAACCAACCCATAGGCTGTATTGGCGAAGTAGTGATCTCCGTTTGAGTCCGTGGTGAATTTTGGATATTGGCAAATGTCTGGCGTTAGAAGTTTCTCTGCCTCAAACAGGGGCTTCTGTCGGGGGCACCAGAGAGCATACCACGCGGGATAATCCATCGACTCACTTCCCCGATCTGTGAGACGCTCTTGGTGGGCATCCAGATAAGAGTAAGTTCGGGGATATTCCGATTTTAGGATGTTTTCTGGGATCAGGTCTGTTCCCTGTTCCGTCTCTCGATATGGATAGATCACACCCATCCCGACGGAAGGTGTTGTATAACGATTTATTTCATCACCCATCGCCAACGGATGCACGAGTTCAGACTCAAGTTCACGTTCTTTGTCGTCTACCTGAGTCCTTACTTTAGTCAATTCTTCACCAACGTCCAGAAGTTCTACGAAAAGAATCTTGTTATCCCCCGAAACGATTCCTTCTGATATGTATTTACTCCGGTTCCCAAGTTGTATGCCACCCTCCTCTATGGTGTGGAGTAGGGCACGTTCTTCAGGACCTGTGAGGATCCAGGGGTCCTCTCCTAACTCTTCAAGATCTATCTCCGTAAAAGACACATTAGATAAATCTGGATGAGGATTACTCGATTGGAGGATTTGGCCGTACTCAAAGGTGTCCGAGGCACCAAGCGATAAAATACAGGTGTATGTTGTCGCTCCATCAAAGACCTGCTGATGACCGAAGTCCAAGATCTCTTTTACGGCATCTTTCTCCGAAAGATACGTGCGAAGCCCCTCACCGGCACTCGACTCAAAGAATTTGTTGGGGAGAATGTAGGTTAATCGCTGGCCAGAGGCGAGTTGACTACCACGTTCAACGAAGCACGCGTAGATGTCGAATCGGCCCGTAGAAGTAGTATAATGACGATTTAGATGATCTGCTAACCGAGGCGCAGTACCATGTAAATTTTGTATCTTCACGTATGGTGGATTCCCTATTACAGCGTCAAACCCTGCATTATTCCTTCGTTCACCGTTTTCCCCGTAGAATGCGACAGGGTACTCAAGCTCCCAGTGGAAGAAGGCCTCCTCGTCAGCCATCGCTTGTGCGTTTCGGAACCAATCCTGTTCCTCAATCTCATTCCAAGAGTCATCGCGGAGCGCTTCTGCCATCCGCTCGTAGGCGTCGCCGGGGACGTGCAGGTCAAACTGCTCTCCAGTGTGGACATTTGCCATAGCAATAAGTCGTTGGTACAACTGATCCTCACGGACTTCATCATAGACATCTTCCATCTCCTTGACATCCTCCAACGTCTCGTTGTCGATGGAAAGCAAGTCTTGAAACCTCCCCATCACGTGTTCAAGGGCCTTCTGACGAGTGCGGGCAAATGACTGTTGGAGGGTGAGCTGTCCGTCTGGCGCATCGGACTCACCGTTAGAAAGCACGTCCGCAATATCACTACCAACCAGAGAATTTCCTGTTTTTAAGTGATGATCGAGGAACGCGAGCGGTTGCTCGGCCGCAAGCGTCCGAAGCCAAAGTGACACTTTCGCCAACTCCACAGCGAGCGGATTCAGATCTACACCGTAAATACAGCGCTGGGCAACTTTTCGCCGTGCCCAGTTTATGTCGTGCTCTTCATCCACAGTCTCGATACCCTGCTGTGCGGCCTGCTTCTCCTGGGCATCGATTATCTCACGGGCCAAGTAGTCGATGGCGCTCGTGAGGAAGTGACCGCTCCCCATCGCAGGGTCAAGGATCTTCAGGTCAAACACACGCTCTGCGAACTCCGCAGCGAAGCCGCGGTCACCACGAGCACTCTGGGCCATCAGATCGTTCCGAATGTCCGACACGAGCGGTTCGAGCGTGTTCTCGACGATGTACTCGACAACGTACTCAGGCGTGTAGTACGACCCGGTGGCCTTCCGCTCACCGCTCCCCGTTGTCAGGTAAACTTCGCCTTCCTGTACGACGACATCGTCACCCTCGTCTGGGATCACGTACTCGCCGTCGTCAATGGCTAGCGGCTCGTGGGCCACGTTGATCTGGTATTCTAAGAGTCCCTCATAAATCGACCCGAGATGCCGGACTTCGAGTGAGGAGTAATCAACAAAGATCTTCCCGCCGCCGTTGCCGTTCCGACTCCGGGTCAGGAGTTCGATGACGCGAGCGAGGTAGGCATCGCCGACGTCGTGATTGGCGAGGAAGCGCGCTTCCTCGCTGTCGTCTTCGTCCGGGTCAGTTCGGAATAGCCCGCCGTTGTACGCCGGGATGTAGAGATCCTCCTCAGGGATACCGCGGGACTTGCTGCCCTGATCGATGAGCACGAACAGCTCGTCCAGACGGGATTGGAGGTTATCCTGCCAGTCACGATACTTCGGGTCACCGCTATCGATCTCTTCAGCGACCTCTTGCTTGAGGGAGTTCAGACTGTAGGATTGTTCGTAGATCTCGTTGCTCGTGTCGAGTAGCTCACGGCCTTCTGCTTCGGCGTACAAGACGAAGATGAGCCGGTACAGATAGATGAGCGAGGAGTCGTGAATGAGCCCGAGGTCCGCTTCATCAAGGTCGTTCTCGGGATACTGCATGAACCCCTCCGAGAGGACCTTGATCGCTTCGTAGATGTTGTCCTGCAGATCGGCTCCCAACTCTTGAGCGAAGACGTTCGACTCGCCGTAGACGTCGTCGAGGAAGCTGTCGCCGCCGGAGTCTTCGAGGAACGCTTCGTGCCGGAAGAAGAGGTAGAAGTACTTGAAGTCCTCAAGATCACCCTTCTCCAAGATTGTCGGGAGATCAACCTCGTAGTAGGAGTCGAGTCGGTGGCTGGTCGGGCCATAGTAGAGCCGCCACTTCTGGCCGTCAGTGAGGACTCCCCACTGTGCGTCATCGACTTCCTGTAGATAGACGTGGATCTGGTAGCTCGGGTTCTCGAAGTCGCGTTCGTGCTCGCCGCTCCCGCGAGTATCGAGCGGACGACCCCATCGTTTCGCGTCCGCGACGGCGACGGCGTTCCTGTAGAAGTCGTTGCCTTCATCACGCCTCTGGAAGGCATCACGGGCTGCTTCTTCGGTCTCGAAGAATCCGTAGTCAGGTCGGCGCTGGGTGCGGCTCGTGCTCTCCTCAACCTCGAAGGGAATGCCCAGCTTCCGGAACATCGGACGGATGAACTTCTCTTCGAGCTGGGACTCGTTTCGCTTGGGAGCAGTACTCTTCTCGCGCTCCCAGAGGTCCATGATGTCGTCGTAGGCCTCCTGGAGCTCCTCGTCGCTGACCTCGTCCCACTCTTCGGTCTCGGGGAGGTGCTCGTCGAGGTAGTAGTTGGAGAACAGGTCGCGGTTCGTCCGGTAGGTGAGTGCCGATTGCATGTCTTAGGCAGGGGTGACGATGAGGAATTCTTCGGTTTCCTTGCTGTCGATGAGTGCGTGGGCAATCTCCTTTGCGTCGACGACTTCGACGTCAACAGCGTCGCCGATTTCTACGCCAAGTTGTTGTAGCTCAGACCCGGAAACGTTGATCCGGCCTGAATTTCCGGTATTGCGACCAATTTGCTTCCGGGTCATTCGTGATACCCGAGGTAGTTCGTTCCAGTAACATAGTCTTTACTTAGACTAGTTCATTCGGCCGGTCTGACGATCGATTTGATACCTCGGCTAACCCTTTTAAGTGAAGCAGCCCTAAACTAACTTATTCAGGACGCCTGCGGTGGTTTGCAAGCCTCTCCCGTTATTGGCCGGAGTTTCTCTCATCCCGGTATTCCTCACTATGCCGAAGTTCGTCGCACCCATAGAAGCGTAAAACTACACAACGTAACATGATTAGACCAAACCTGACGACAAAAGTCGAAGACAATGGTATAGAACACGAAATCAGTCCAGCTAAAATCGGCTCGTGTGGTGCCTAGACAGATGGCGATCGAAGAACTCACCACCAACGTAGTCACAGACGGGGGGCAAGACGAAGTCTCTTTCACGACTGATGGTGGCGCAAATGTCACCGTCACAGCTGAGTCAGGCCAACTATTCGTCAATGTCCAATCACCCGAGATCAGCATCAATCGAACGTCGGCAGTTGTTGACATTTACAAAAGCAAGGACGTTTTGAATTGTGGCACCCACTCCATAGAGGGTAACCGCGAGGTCATCTTGATCCCTATTGAGGAGCACAAATGCCAAATTGAACAGCTTCGGGAAGATAGTAAGGACGACAGTCCCCTTACCTACGAAGTTGAGGAGTATACTAAGACCAGCAGCGCTGGGGGTTGGGGGAGACAAGAGATCACGAAACAGCGCCTCGTCCCGAGTAAATCCATCAGCGAGATGTCTGATCGAGAACGAAAACTCTCTATCCTGGTAAATACTGATCGTATCCCTAGTGATGCCGAACCAAGCGATGTGCTGACGTTTGAGGATCTACTCGATGATGCTCGAACCACCGAGGAAAGAGAACAGGACGCACTCAGCGAGGCTGCCGAGACCGGCAAGGAAGTCGTCATCAGCACGGTGACAACCCATTGCAACGCTCCTTCGAAAGAGTGTGATATTGACCATGTCACTCGTGTTGCAACGCCCGACGGTGACGTCGAGACCCGACGTATACACACTTACTGAGCGAAGTGTAAAGAACTGTGCGAGAGAACTCAGAAAATCTATTTTGTCGGAATATAACTTCCAATTAGTGCCTACTCAGCGCGACAAAATCTGGGCAGTAACATTGCAGGAGATGGAGTTTCGAAGGCGATTCACCGCGGCCGACATCAGGGACGCAATCGAAGGTAAATCCCCGTCGACGCGAACCGTCCGAAACACGCTCAACTCGATGGAGGAGTTGGGTTTACTCACAAGTACCGGAGGTACCGGAAGTGCTCCTCGTGAATACTCCCCTATGGAGATCACCCCGGAAATCGACCCTGGAGGATACACTCCCCCAACAGTCACGCCAGCCAGTCCAATCCCCTACCCTGGTGGCAAGGGACGCTTAGCAGAGTGGATTATCAGCAACATGCCCGAACACGACACCTACATTGAGGTGTTCGGAGGGTCTGCCGGTGTTCTGGTAAGCAAGCCACGGTCCAAGTACGAGATCTACAACGACGTAAACGGAGATCTCACTCACTTCTTCCGGGTGGTTCGAGATCGACCTAATGAACTCGCCACATGGCTCTCGTCTGTTCCGTATTCTCGGTCCCAGTATGAGGAGTGGGTGTTCGAATTCTACGACGGGTATCGACCAGAACATCCGATTGAACGAGCAGGCCGTTTCTTTTCCCTCCGCTATATGCAGTACCTTGGGGCGTCAGCCTCCCCGAACGGCTTCAAAACCCGGGCGCGGCGCTCACCGGCACGAACGTTCGATAATGCAAAGAAGAGAATCCACGCTCTCTCTGAGCGGTTCGACCAAGTGACCATCGAGAACCTTGATTACCAGGAGATCTTCCAGACGTACGATGACTCGTCCGTCGACGTCCTCTTTTACGTTGATCCCCCGTACGTCGGTTCGAAAAATCATTACGGGAGCGAATTTAAGCGTGATACGCTCATAGAGTGTCTGCAACAGGTTGAGAACGACTGGATTCTGTCATGTAATGAGGTTCCCTGGCAATTTTCAGAGTACCCTGTAGAAGAGCGTGAAAGCCGACATCGTATGAAACGTGCCTCGGGAAAGGTCAGAGAGAAGATTGTTTGCAACTTTGAATAGCAGGCGACGCCGTATGAACTGTAACAAACCGATTATTCAGGTTAGACAATTCAACAGTGCCCATTTGATCCAAGTGGGGAAAGTTATCGACGGCCAACGTAGCACCGGCCGACAACTTCGTGATTTATAAAGCTTGTTAGAGGTCGTCATGCTCTGGATGAGCATTCCTATTGAGTGTTCGCTATGATGCCTACGTCCAGCCGTATTCGACCGATTACTCCTCGTCTGGCTCAACCTCCCCGATCCCTTGGTCTGTGATTTCGTACACGCCTTTTGCTCGCTTGATGACGTGCCCGGACGCGTTGAGCATACTGAGCCGATTAACGATGTACGCATCGGAAACATCGCGGTCGAGCGAGTCCACGATCATACCAGGACTCATTCGTCCCCATGGATCACCGGCGTCACGGCCGATGAGCATAACACGCAGTATTTTCTCGTCGATTGTTCGTGGGCGGAATCCCTCTTTCTCGGGCATGATCGATGGTTTGTGCTGAGAATAGTAAAATAGCTAGTCTAATTGGTTGTCGAACATTGTTAGTCTATCTGAGTTTTAAACAGTTCAGGGGCATAGGTCTGGGTACAGACGAACCATGCCACGAACGAAGGAAACCGAACTCACAGCAGGAAAATACGTGAAATGGGCAGACATCAGCCTCCACCCCAACTCCAAAGCATGCAAACCATGGGCGATGCACGTGACTGGTACACACGAAAAAAATGGTGTCGAGGGTGACTGGCTCGATAAGAAGCGAATCGACGGCAAAGTGCACTTCGATGTCTCCGGGCTGACCCCAGACGACATCCTCAAAGTCTCAGGTAGCAGTCACAACAACAAGAAGAACGCATACTACCGGATCAAAAGCGTGAGCGAAGAATTCGTCGTCACACAAATGAGCGAGGCGGACGTGATCGAATCTCTCGAAGGTGGTGACGACGAAATCGACGCATTACGTACAGAAGTGCAACATCTCGTCGCCGAAATCGACGAGGAGGAGACGCTTGAAGCGATCAAGGAAATAGTCTAGTAACAAGCGACGTCACTGGCTCCGGTACGGTGGCCATGAGCCGGATTCGGCACTCACTCGGGACCCTCCCCCTGCGTACAGCACTGGCAAACAGTAACTACAGAAAGATGGCAGAAACAGAACCCGAACTCCGACCACGAGAAATGTATGATCAAACCGCAAACCTCACTGTGGAAAATAAAGCCTCCGAGCTTCGACGCGCTATGTTTGTCCACCCGAAAGGCTTCCGACCATGGCGCGTCATCGCCTTGAAAGAAGACGAAGGTACCGTCATGATACGAGCGGATCCACCGTGTGAACCCTCTGTCACCGATGAGATATACCTAGACGACGTGTTCCGCTGCAACCACAACCAGTGGGTTGTCGGATGGTGCATGAGGTGCGCGACACCGTACCGACACGACTGTCCAGAGTGCGGCGGCACGAAAGCCGCTCTCATCGTCGAGGACGACGAAGTGATGTACAAGCACCCGAGTGGTCGTGAATGCCGGATCACCGTTGATGAATTAGAAGGCGAGTACAGCGACGACCCAACCGTTCAGTGTCCGGAATGCGGTGACGACGCATACAGGAGTGTCGAGAACGACGTCGTATTTTACGACCACTCAGACGGCCGGACATGCGTACTCAGCGTGATCCAGGACGACCAGAGGAGGGAAGCCTAATGGTGGCCGGACGCGGCGCGTCGACGCGGATCTGCGAGCACGACGACCCCGCAACATTCGACAATCCGGCGCTCCCTCGGGATTCGCCGTGAAGGAATGCCTCACGTGCGGGGCAATGCGAGAATGGGACTTGACGTTAGATGATCCTGCTCACTGAGCGGGACACCACTGTTTTCAAAACCGGTTCACGCCAACTGGTAGAGCTCGGTCCGCTCCGCGAGATTGTCGATCGTTGCTCGGCTACAGTCCAGCTTATCAGCCGCCTTTGACTGACTGAGCTCCCCGTCCCTGTAGGATTGCACGACAGTGTGGATCGTCCGGTAATGGTCGTTCGACTCGATCGCGGCACCCTCGTCCACTACGTCGAAGCCTTTCGGCGGGCGACCAGTCGTGTACTTTCGCCGGACGGGGAATTCGAACTTTCCGCTACCGAAGTCGCAGGTGTCCGTGTCCGGTGTGATTTCGACAGCGGGTTCGTTCGCGGTGTCCACGTCGACGGGCGAACCCGCTGATTCGGAGGTGGGGGCCGTGACTGCGGCTACGTCCGCTTCGACGGGCGCGTCCGGAGCGGCGAACTCTAACTCGACATCCTCGTTCACCGGGTCAGGCGCGGATGGTTCGACCCGCTCATGGTTAGTGTACAGCCCGGTTCGGATTTCGAGGAGTTCGCGCGCGGCGTTCGTAGGGGCGTGCAGCGTGACGCCGCTGCGGACGATGTGCACGGTGATCCCGTTCCCGAGGATTTCCATGAGTTCGTCCACGTGCTTCCGGTTCCTGCCGATCGATTCAACGGTCGGGACGACGAGGTCGAGTTGCGACCCGTACTCGTCAAGCAGGTCAAGCGCGCGGCGACGGCCGGTTTGCTGTTTCTGTCGTGACCAGTCACGCTCGATCCGGATCCCTGTATTGTCGCTTCGCCGCCTGTGGACGAGGACGGTGCTGTCCGTGCCTGGGTCGTGCGTCGCGGTGACGGCTTTACGACGGTGCCGGTCGTCGATCCACGTATACCCGAGGATTTTCTCGGTGAACGCCAGGCAGTTTTCCAGGTGCTCGTTGACGTCGTTCGAGGAAATCCCACGGGTGTAGATCAGAACTTCAGGGGTGTGTGATTTCATGACTGTTTCTCTGGTTACCAACTACGTTCTGTCGGCGTAAATAACATAGTTAGAAACCTTCCTATCAGATTCCAGCAACTGCATTTCATCAGGACAACGGAGATCGATTTAGAATCGATAAGAAACTCTCTCGCCCCGTAGTTCGTTTTTGACAATCGTTAGTTACGCCCGTTTTCGTACGAAGATGGTGTGGGGGTGTGGACGGCATTTAGCCACACGGTATCAGAATAGTTACATAGCAGGTTTGGGGCCAGGGGTGAGTGTTTCTCGCGCCACCGAGGCTTGTCGCTCACACGCCGCGACCGGCTTTTGATCGCTGCCGTAGGTCTCCGTCGACGCGGGATGTTCTCCCCGTGGCCCTCCCCGACCTGCGTAGATAGATGAGTTGGTCATGGACAATCGTATAGCGATTAGACATAACTATTCATTGTTTAGTGACCTGAGTTTTAAATAGATAAATGGCAAAGGTGAGTATGCAATGGCGGAAACAGCCGACCAAAAACGAGTCTTCGACGCGAGTGAACTGTCGGAACTCACCGCAACCGTCACCACCGGCGACGTACTCTCGCTCTACGGCCGCACGATCGGTGCTGTATACCGAGTCGCCGAAGTTCACGTAAACGCCCAGCGAATCGTCTTCCGTAACGACATCGAGGAGGAGGAGTACTGCCTTGTCGCTGACCAGGAGGGTGGCGCGACCCTGTATGTCGGGCCGAACGAATACGACGGAGAAGCCGCCGCCAGTATCGGCCGGATTCTGGTTGAACAGTAATACAATAACCACCCAGACCCAACATGAAGTGCGAGGAACCGACCACAAGCGGACTGTGCGACGAATGTGAAGAGAAAGCCGACAACTAACTTCCTAACAAGATGTTTCGGCTCTGATTTCGGCTTGGCGGCTTCTTCACGGTTTGACTCCCTGCGGAACCCTGACACGATCAATATGCACGCAACCGCTGAGCTTGATTTGACCGATTTCGGGGACCGCGATACGTTCCTCGCACTCGTCAACAACCACGACCTGCGATACGGTGGTATCCGCACTGATAAACACGATACTCCGTACCACGAATGGGCGAGCATGAATACCACAAACCTCGTGCTCCGAACAATTTGTAACCCAGTGGATGGTGAACACCTTCTCTCTGGCAGAGCCCGGGACCCCGGTTGCGCGTCGTACTGCACTATTATCGGAGAGGTGCCTGCCGCGAAAGAGCTGCTCCGAGACATCCTCCAAGTCGCGCACGTGAAGGGCGGTGGCATTGACCGCCCGCTAACATCCGATGACGGGATAGTGTTCCCCGTCGAAATGGACTAAGACTGTCTAAATCCTGATTCCGAGAATCGTGACCTCCGAACCGATGACCAACCCCATAACCGTAGAACTGAGACTGGCGGTAAGACCGTCCAATGTATAGTCCTCGTCAACTTCCTTTAGAAAGGCATGTGTCGCTATACTCCCGCTGTCTGCCTCAATGAGCAACGGCTCTCAGTAGTATTGCAAGCGTTCAAGCCAGTCAGTAGACCTCATTCATGTATGCTCCGCGAAATCATTGCTGACACTGACCACGACGGAGCGCCAGTGGTTCGAATCCGATGTCCGGCGTGCAACAACCAAATCGAACAGACGTACTCGCTCAATTATGGCGAACGAATTCGCTGTCCTGACTGCCGGGAAGTCGTACTCGTCACATTCCGCGTTGAACGAGTCCCTGAATAAGACACCGTGGTACTCTTTCAGAGATCACGAACGGTAACGTATTAGAGTCTAGTACGTAGTCGTTCGTGATCTGAGCCGTTTAGGATTCTCCGATGCTGCACGAACCGGGAAACTAATTTGTGAACGAATTACGCCCGTTGACGCATGTTCCGCCGCACTTCCCGGCCTGCCGTTACCTGCTTCCCGTAGCGAGTCAAGGACGACGATGAACCAAATTGAGCGGGAATGGAGACTATGGTTTTGGTACTACGTATACTCAGCGGCGATGAGAGATCACGTACTGAGCATGGAGCGCTCTCGGGAACGGGCAGTGAATGAAATGAATTTCACCGTACTCAGCGAACCCGATAATGAGCACGTGGATTTTACAGTATTCACTGATGAAGAACTCCTTGATGATTTCGTCGGAGGATTCTTCGATTGATGTTTCTACGGAATAGATGTTGTTGAGGGTGTGTCGGCTCCCGGGGGAGCATACATACCCCCCGCCCCCATTTCAATAGCGCATATATATGCGCAACACGTAGTGCAACATGAGAAATGCCGAAAACGAAGGTCACAACCACCACCTACACGGGTGAGGATGGACACGAACGAACTCAGTACCGAACCACCATCCCGAAACAACTCGCAGAGACATTCGACATGGACGGCGCTGAACTCGAATGGAAAATGGGGGGTGCATCGAACAAGCTCGAAATCCAGGTGATACACGATGAATAGGCGAGTGCTTTTCGTGATTAGGCAATCACAGGGAGAGGACGACGACAGCGCCAGCCTACGCTTCCAAAGAAAGGTCGTCCCGCGTCTCGCTCGTGACGTCGCCGGCGACTGGGAGCACGTGGACTCACTCGACCTAGGCGTGCACACCGGGTACAGCATTCACTCACGCGACCGAGACGACACGCGAATCGACGCTAACCCCGACGTCGTCCAAGCACTGCAGCGCGTCGAAGAGGGCGTGTACGCGTTCATCGTTGGACTGGACGACGCTCGACTCGCCCGTGACGACTACTTCGCCGAGTGGAAACGCGTCGCCGCTCTCGGAGACGCTGAATTCGTGTTCTTCGAGGACGGCGCAGAGGTCGGCACGCTCACCCACGACGTCCGACGAAAGGTTGAGGAGCACATCAAAGCGTGGGAATTAGAGAAGGCTCTCGCGGCGCTGAGCGACCGGGAGAGTGAAGGGAAGTGGAACCACGAACCACCGACCGGATTAGAATTCGACGCGAAGCGCGACTACCTGCAGCCCGGCGAGAACTACTACAAGTGCCTGCAGGTGCTCGTAATGCGCAACGCCGGTGAATCCTGGTCCAAGATCGCTGACCGCGTCGGCATGTCCCGGTCAACCGTTCGAAACATCTACGGACGCGCTCAGATTTACCGCGTGTACGTCGATCGTACCGGTGTCCACACTGGACCGAAACCCGTCTCTGCCGACTGAACTCCTCACCCGGTCTATAAAACACCGTCAGTGGAAACACTGAGTCGAGACGTCCGAATCTTCAACCACGTCAGCATACGCTCCCCACACGGACCGGGCGTCAACCTCTTCGACCGATTCCACAAGCGCCGGGAGTGAATACGACTCGTCACGAGATTCAACAATCCGCTCAACATGCCGTCGAGCAACGGTTTCCACGTCCGATCGGGCACCAGTGTCCCGAGAAACAGTGAACTCACACGACACGCAATCCCAGAACGGGCGATTACTTAGCGCATTCCGGCGCTTCGCATCGAACGACTTTGAGTACGGGCTTCCGATACCACCGATCGAATCGCTACCTATCAGGTCACTCCTCTCCCTGGTCAACTCCGCGCGGCACTCCGGGCACGTCGGTCGCTCCCGAACGGTCACCTCTTCCACGGACCGGTCGTCAATGTTCACCGCAGCAGTAAATCGCCACAGCACGTCGTCGAGTTCGATGCACCCTGTGATCCCGTCGGGCAACGGATTCCGGTACTCGTCGATCCGGTCCTTTACGGCATCCCGTGTTGGGAGGCAGTTACCAACCCACCCGGCGATTCGAAGAGACGCGAGTGCTTCTTGCGGACCCATAACCATGACTTACTCTCCGGTTGTGCGTCATGCGACTTGAAAGATCGCACCCCGTGTATTCCGGATTCACCGCCGGTCGAATTCTCCGAGCGCTAAATCCACCTTCCGTCGCACAGCCCCGTCCAAGTACGTCATTCGACCTGTTTCGATGAACCTCGTCACCTCACCGTGCCGCGGTCCCCAATGAGCTACGTCAATTCCGAGCTCCGATTCAAGCACTACTCCCCCGACGAGGTTCGCTGTCCCGGCGACGAGCAACGCGACCCACCAGTCCCCGGGTGCTGCAAGAATAACGGCTGCGACCGGGAGCGACGCGTACATCGTGAACGCCGGTACGCGGTACAGCTTCCCGGTCTCAGCATTGACGAGATACGCGAGCATCCCGTACACCCCGAGAATCAATCCGAGATCACCGTACCAAACGAGGAATCTCGGGGCTGTCTCTAAGTTCAGAAACGACATGTTCAACGCGAGAACGTTCGTAAATGTCGTAACCCGGCTTACGTAGTATTTCTCGACCACGATCCCGACGAACAGCAAGGTGAATATCGGGAGGTTAGCCCCGAACGCCCGGACGAGCGCATCAATCAGCATACTCGACTGTTCTGCGTAGCAACGTTGTAATTATCGGTGAAAATCCGCGCATCTGTCTCTTAAACCGGTTGTCGTGTTACCAACCAGTGAAACATAACTGACGAACTAATCACACGCCAGAAAATCGTTCGACGAGCCACAACGGACGCGGGGGAACGATTCCTTCACCGTTTAGATGAATGGCTCGGCGCTACATTCTACCTCGGTGTCGCACCGGTCAAAGCGTTCCTCGCGCAACTTTCCACGTGGTTGACGCACTCATTCTACCTCGCACTGAACGCGATCGACCTGGTGTGGGTGCCGGCCGCTCACGCCTGGTGAAACACCCGCAGCGGTCGCTTAAACCAGGTCTTGAATTACCAATCAGTGAAATATGAGACGGAACGAAACACGACTCCTAGAAGATGTGCGGGAATCCGTCGGGGGAGGTGCCGTACCGCGCCGGGCGCAGTGTGGTGCGTCGACGGAGGACTGTCACTCACTCATTCCGTCACCGGTTTCATTTTCGAGCGTAGCGAGTTCCGAATCCAGCTCCTCCTCAGTGCGACCGTGCCCGATTTGTTTCTCGGGCGCTTCGGGCTGAGCACCCGGTCTGTGGTGTCCGAACAACCGCAGGGACTGGTTGAGGCTAGCGACGTACCGCCTGATTCCCCGCCCGGGAATGAAGTGCATCGGCATTGTATACGTTGCTGTAACCGGCCGATCCCTAACGTCGTTTCGAATCCCCACTACCACGGGTCAGTACTGCTTTCACGCCCGTTTCCCTCAACACCGAACATGGGGCGGATCGGGATTGGGTCGCGCGTCCGCATCGACATCCCAGACGAAACTGACGCGGACCACTCGCTGCACGGTGAGCACGGAGAGATCGTTGACGTGATCCGGGACGACGCGTCGAGCGTGACCGGCCGCGACGTTGACGACGACCTGTACCGTGTCAAACTCGACGACGAGGACAGCACAGTGGATCTAAGAGCCCGTGACCTTCGACCACCGCTCGACTAACTACCGTCTGGGTACGCAATCTTCCCGCCGACGTCGTCCGGGAGGTCGTCACGGATTGGGAGTGGTTCATCGTTGTCCGGCCACCCCTCATCCGGCATTTTGTCCGGGTACGGTTCCTTACCCATACTCACATCTGAAACCCGAACTATCATTAAACTACGGCGAGAACCCAGATTCGCGCACGTAAGTGCGCATTGAGAGGGAGCGGACGCCTGCAAGCATCACTCCCTCTCACGCGGCTCCCGCTACGGGAGCAAGTTTGGGTTGACCGGCGAGACGCAAAGACTTAACGACAACGTCACACGCTCCGCTCCCTTCCCCCACGTGAGCGGGCTGGTCAGCCCTGCGGCTTGCTCCCTTTCGGAGAGCACCGAATACGGAGCAAGCTATGACACGAAGCCGAAGTGTATCACGAAGTCCGTACAGCATCCTCCTCATCACGTCGTTACTGACTATCAGCCTCGCTACTACCATACCCCCAGTTACGGCCGCGCAGACCGACTGGGAGACGGTCGAAACCGACCATTTTGTCGTTGAGTATCAGTCAGGGTACGAAGACGATGCGGAGCGAATTGGCAGTATGACCGAGACAGCACGAGCGGAACTACTTGCTGAAATGCCAGGTGACGTTGCGCCGACGCTCGACGATTCGATCCACATACGCGTCTACCCTGGAGACCAGTGGCAAAGATCCGAGTACACTCTTTATTGGGAGAACACGGATCCAGTCCGGATTCACGTGCAGGCCCCGAGTGACGCAGAACGGGTTGGAACCAATTGGTACGAAGGCGGGTTAGCGCACGAATTTGCTAACATCATTTTGTGGGATGACGCCAGAGATCACGCCGACTATAATTATTGGCAGCGGAACCCTGGGTGGTACCCGGAAGGGCTCAGCGAGTACTACGTTCATAGAACACCGACTGTATCAGACCAATTCCCAGGCCGAGGAGTTCAGCAGATGAACGAATCGATCCGATCCGGAGAAGCGGATTTCTCCGTCGTGTCTGAGAGTCAGTACTACGGCGGACACCTCTTAGCTATGTACATGATCGACACGTACGGAGAGGACGTTATCTGGCAGGTTCTCCGCGACGACCAGAGATTCTACGACTCGGTCGAAGCTCACTTTGGTGTTACGCATAACGAGTTCGAACGCGAGTGGTACACGTGGGCTGAGGAGAACATTGGGGGTGATTATTCTGCTGAGCAACAAACTCAGCGAGAAACGCAAGACTCAGCTACCGAAACGGTCGAGAGACACACAGAAAACGAGGAGATGAAAACAGCGGAACCGCGGCCCGATAATCAGGCCCAGACCACTAACCCGCAATCCACCCAATCCGTCCAGACGCGAGGTGTGGCGCTCACCCCGACCATGCTTTTCGGTCTCATCGGAGGTTTCTCAGCGTTGAGTGGTACAGTTGGATACTTGGTCGGTCGGGGGAGAAAATGAATTTACGTCTTACCTGCACTAAATGCGGCGCTCGGATTGACCACTATGATGACGAGGGCACAGAGTCGAATAATTCAATGATTTGCGACGAATGCGGCGCAACATACGCCGTCACGATCACCAAGATAGCATGACCGACGACAGTAGACTCGTCCGTGAAATTGTACAGCGCGTTGCTAAAACGGCCGGCTGGGATGTCAACGACCTCCCGCCGCTGCACGACACAATCGATCCGGCTGCCGTCGAGGCGATAGGTGACTGCGACTCCGCACGCCTACGGTTCGTTTACGTCGAACACACGGTGACAGTTGAAGTCCGCGCCCCGGGTGACTGGTGCGTCACCGTCCATCGCTCGCACGAGGAATCAAAGTAACCAAGTGTCTGTCCTTTTCAATTCCCGGAAATCCAATATGACTTCGTAGCGGCGTTGGTGCATTCCCAGTTGCTATTCGCTAAGACTAGTGCCACATCGTCGATCGAGTTCGATGTTGAAAATTCGAAGTGGCTTAGATGTGATCATAACGGAACCGTCCCGCCACGACAGGATTTCAGCGGAAGAAAATCAAAGACAATCCGCAGCGAGCGGACCATGGTATCGTCTCACCGCGCGAGTTCGGACGTGAATACAATAGGACCATCAGATAGATCGTTCACCGTGAGTGCCACGATCACATCGACTAATCCTGCGGTCTCACCAGTTTTGCAAGCATTCACATCTGTCCTCCCGCTATCGACGAGTATGATCACGGACCCGGGCGGAACTCGGATCTACCGCGTTCGAAAACGGTCCCCCACGGCTCGTGGAGAATGGTTCTTCGCTGATCTGAACCGTGCCCAGAACTTCGTCGAATCGAAAGTCAAAGGTCAGGCGGCGTGGGTACGGAAACACCAAGGTAAGTGGATCGTCGAGCGGGGAGACACAGTTTACAGACTCGAAGAAGTTGAAGTGGTCGATGCCGCTGGTATCCTCGTCGACGAGAATGCGCAGTACCCAGCGTGAACTTGACAGTATCTGTCGTTTAAACGGAGCCCATTTTTCGCATTCCGACGTAAATACGGTGAATTTGTCCGAGCGAGAGTATGGCATGGGCAGTTCCGCGAACTTGCATCGAATTGCACCGTCAGAAACGTTGAACTAGCACCCGACGCCTCAAACAGATGAATTCAAGCGTCTCAACAACGCATTATTTGTTTAACTACTCCGCACCCTATTAGGGAGATTCTCCGAATCCGTATAGTATACGCTCGAAAAAGTTAGACCGATGGATAATCATCCCCGTCCATATCCGGATCACGCGTAACCCCTGCCGGTTGGATTTCATAGAGTCCTCCGCCGATGTTTTCGACAAACCCACCTGCAGACAAGATTTGAAGCCTATTCTGGACGTACTGACGTGAATAGTCTAGTTCTCGCGCTATGTTTTTTGGCAGCTGCCTTCCCCACGGTGCATTCCGGTCACGGCCGTCGAGAAGCAAGTCCAAGATCGCTTTATCCGCCTCGTTCGGCTTATGCGGCATAGTGCATGAGTCCTTGTCGACGTAACTTGTCACTGTCGGCTGACAACCTACAGACGCTCATGAAAACAGTGTTACTCGTTACTTGTCGAGAACAGCGTCAGCAAGCGCGAAGAGCGGTTCAACATCTGTCTCAGCGTACTCGCGGACAGCTCGCAACTCGTCGTTTGACGCAGTCCCCGAGATGATTTTAAGTCCAAGATCTGGCATGGACTCTCCAGTGATTTCTTCCCCGTTCAAGTATGTCGGTTCGTCCGGAATTTCGTGGTACGCGAGAGCGCTCTCTAACGGGACGTTCCCTCCAGCTTGTGCTTTGATAATCGGGAAAAGATCTACATGCGTGAGCTGGTCGAGAACGAGCTCCAGGTTGTCGTTCGTGTTGTAATGCCCACGGCACTCACGAGTCGAGACGCGCGCACGGTATCTGAGAATCGGTTCATCGTATACTGTCCCGTTGAACGTCAGTAATTCGGCAGGGCGTCGGTCTCTTACCCATTCAAGCATTCGGTCAATTAACTTTCGTTCGTCGCAAAGCGACGTGCCGCTTCGGAAGAGCACATTTGTTTCAATGGTGCCTTCCGAGTCGCGGTACCCGATTGGGATGGCGAACACAGTCCAGTGGGAGGGGTCAGTGAAAGCGAGGTCCGGAGGAGGGACCAGGTTGATGCATTCGATGTCAACTGCGACCGCACCGGTGAATTCACTGTCAGGGGCGAGTGAGGAGTGAACCGTGTGATTCTCCTTTTGTTGACTCATAGTTGTTTACTAAAGTATTTGACCATCATTTGTATACTTCCGGGAATTACCCTGAAAGTGAAAGGCAGGAACTTAAGTACGTTAACGACTAAAGTAAACATGGCGCACATGAGCACAGCAACGCTCCGGAAACGACGTGAACAACTTGACCCTGTTAATCACCTCCCTCTCAGGGCAGACTCGGTTGCTGCAGGGATTGATGAGCGAGCGTGGGAGTTCGCTCGGGAAATCCTCACGGTTGTCGATCCGGCGCATTACCGCCGCTCGGCGATAGCTGCGAGCGCACTGTACTGTGCGTCACTCTCCGTGTCGGGAGAGAATAGGGTGCATCAGACTACGATTGGTGACCTGGTTGGGGTGTCAGACAACGCGATTCGGCGGCACATGCCTCGGGTCACGGAGACTGCGCTCACCGACGTAGACGTGTCGGAGTACGGCGGTGACAAGGGCGTACTGCGGCACATTGCACAGTCTGGGACGGTTAAGAGTCTATCTTGGTGATTCCGTACGCACGGTTGAACTGGTTGAGACGCTCATTTTCCTCGTCTGAGTAGGTTTCACGTACGCGTTCCGTGAGTTCGACAGGACCGGTCACGTTTTGTTCAGTGACGAGGTCGTGAACGAGTTCGCCACGATTAGTGATCCTGTACGCGTCAAGTCCACCGACTCGGTCAGCAAATCCGTGCCAGAACATGCGGTACAATATTTCCCCGGTGTACTCGGGTCTGAAGCCTTGCTCTTCAAAATCATACGGGAGGGCTTTCGGGTCATCATCGAGTTCGGATGGGATTACGGTGTCTTGCTCGGTAAGAGCTACAAACCCGTAATTTTCCTCGTCACCTACCCATACGAGGTCGGGAAGGAACTTATTGTCAGGTTGATTCTTCCAGTTTTCGAGAGTCAAAGAATGGAAGGTGTCGTGATGCCCGCGAACGTACTGGTCGCCGTGCCATGCGGCGACGATCCCCCGAGTAGTGATTTCGTACATGCCGGATTTCTTGGCGGGCGGAGCGTCGTGCAGGTACCCGAGTTCGGTGAGGAACCGTAGGCGGTTGCTCATGTATGCGCGGTCGCGGTCAAGGTGCGCGGCGACGTTGGCCGGTGTTTGTCTTCGACCGTTGCTTAGCAATGAAAGGATTTTCAGGTCGGTTGGGACGGTGAGTGTTGATCGTTCCGGCATAGACGGTAGCTGTCTGGATGTTCAACGTGGTTGGTTTTATACTTCCGTGTTCTTCGTGAGTGTGCCAAATGAATGAGTCAGTCGCCCGTATGAATAAGCCACTATCCTTGTATGAAATTCATCCGAGGATTTATAAGTATCTGGCTGATAGGGTGGGGTAAGCACTTCCGACTGACTCTCGGACTCATAGGTCATACTGGGATCTTGTCTGAGGAAAGGTCGGGAAGGCGGCCCTAGTAAGCTACCCGACTCCCGACACATGAAAATAAGAACGCGACCCTCAAAAAGGAAAGGTTACAACCGTTGGCACGGGCAGATACGCCCGGCTACAGCACCAGCCGAAGTCACGAACGATCCTCTGGTAGACTCTAATACGTGGTCGTTTGTGAACTTTGAATTACGACGCTCTCGATTGGTATTGGGTAGTCTGAATGTTGAGTGACGACCATCCGGTTACGAACTGGAACGCCGTCCACGGGAAAACCCACGGCGAAGCAGTAGAGCAAGTCACCGAGTTCTACGGTCTCACCGCGAACGAAGCCAGTGACGCAATTGATCAAGCGGTTGAAGCTGGTGAACTCGTTGAAGACGACACCGGAATGTTCCCGCGGTTACAGGTCCCCGGCCGCGACAATGACCCCGGTGAGAAAGACGAAGACTCGACCCCGGACGTCTCGGAAGCGGACGCTCGTCAGTGCATCAACGACATCCTCGAATGGTACCACAAGCAAGTAGACAAACCGATTGATCACGACGAGAGCGGGTACGAAACGCCGCGCGAGTACTTCAACGCTCGCGGGTGGACCGACGAAACAATCAATTCGAAGCGACTCGGTTACGCACCGCCGAATCACGAAGGGGGAATACTGGCGAGTTTACTGAGTAAATATGACTGGGAAACGATCAAAGCGACCGGGTTGCTCGCTGAGTGGGAGAACGGCCCGTTGTCCGCGATTTGGAGCGGTCGATTCGTGTTCCCGTACCCAGACAAGGAGGGGAACCTCGTGTTTGCGATTAGCCGCTCCGAGGTGCCGCCGCACCCAAGCGACTGGGCCGGTCGGTATGGTGAGGACGACACCGCGTCGAAGTACCACAAAATCCCGACGTCGCGCGACGATGTCGTCGTTGAAGAACCGATTTACGGATTAGACACCATCGAACCAGGTGAACCAGTGCTGATTACGGAAGGGATTGCCGACGCAATCACTGCGCACCAGCACGGGTACGCGTGCATCAGCCCGGTCACGACGCAATTCAGCAACGCCGACATGAACCAGTTAGCGGACGTACTCACCGAGCACGGAGTCACGCAGGCGTTCATCGTCCAAGACTCAGAGCGACCGACGTCGAGCGTCGTTGAAACGGCTGACGGTGACGACGAGAAACTGCACGTCGATCAATTCGGCCCGGGTGTGAAGGGTGCGGTGAAAACCGCGTCTCGACTCGTCGCGGACGGGATTGACGCGCGTGTCGGTGA
Organism: Halorubrum rarum; assembly: GCF_048380895.1. Taxonomy (NCBI): domain Archaea; kingdom Methanobacteriati; phylum Methanobacteriota; class Halobacteria; order Halobacteriales; family Haloferacaceae; genus Halorubrum; species Halorubrum rarum. The sequence continues at coordinate 37,371 of NZ_JBLWMN010000009.1, forward strand.
AATCCCGCGCCCCGGGCTGAACAAAGTCGATCTTGACAACTACCTATACCGGTGGGACGGCGACTTGACCGCGGTGATTCGCAGCGCGAAACCACCGTCACAACATCCAGCGTTCGAACCGGTGAAGCCAACGGAGGATGAAGCTGCGGAACACATCAATAACGAACGAACGGCGAATACTATCGATTCATCGACGACCGCATCCGCACTGTGGGAGCTCGATTTACCGGATCTTGGTTTGAACATAGGGTTCCGAGGGAAGAATCCTTTAGGGCATCATACCAGCCGTGAAAATGGGTCCATAGACTACTTTGCGGTCTTTGAGCATCACAAAACAGGGACACCGCTCGCAAAAGACTTCAAGTACGGGGAAGTGTACAACCCTCTCACGTACATTCTCTGTGAAGCAGGTGCTCGGAGGGCAGACCGTCCCGGAGGGTCACTCACTGACGACGAGGTGTGGGTAGCGTGGCGGCATGCGAAGGAATCAGGATACATTTTTTCGGACGATAAGTGCCCGTCCGCCGCGCTACGGCACGTCGCGGTCAAGCACGGCGTGTGCAGCACTGACGACATTATCGACGGGTGGAAGCTCCCCCGGAACGCATACGAAACGACGCTCGACGTTATTGAAGAAGAGTACGGCATCGAACACGGCCACTCGGTCGGCGGAGAACGCGTCTCGACCGTCCCGCTTGCCCGGATACAGGCACTGTCGTGGGACGAAGCGCGGCGGTTCGCCCGGAAACGCGGGTTCGACTGGCCGTCGACGCGAGAAGCGCGGAAACGGTTAGAGGATGCAGTCGTCAACACGGTTGCACGGCAGAACCACAAGGTGATTGACGCTCCGACAGCGCTCGGGAAGAGTTACACCGTCGCTACGTTCCCGTGGCTCCGTCACCGGGACGTGACAGGCGGCGCGCCGGTTGTGCACGTCCACGCCACGCGTGACGCCCGCGACGAAGCGCTCGCAAGCTCACGGGCGAACGGAGTTAACGCGAAAGCGGTTCTCGGTCGGAAAGAAGCGTGTCCGGTCGCGGCTGGTGATTTCGACGATGAAATCACGATGAATGCCGAACCGGCGTCGGAGTGGATGGATCGGCAGTGCGACGGGAAAGGCGTCCCTCTCAGCGTCGCGCACACGATCCTCGCTGAAGGCAACGACCAGGACAAAGAACTCCCGTGCTGCCCGGGTGACCAGGAATGCCCGTCGAAAACGCAGTGGAGCGACGTCCCGTGGTACAACCCCGGTGAGAACTCCGGTCCAGGCGGATGCGGCGGCGTTGACGGATTCCAAGACGAGGAAAAACACGTGCGGTACGATGTGGTACACGCGACGCACCCAATGCTGTTCGTCCCGAGTATGACGAAAGACACGAACGTCGTGATCGACGAGCTCCCAGACTATGCACTTCGCGTGGAGGAAGGTGGTCGTGACGGCGGGATTTCAATGGATCGACTGCAGAACGCCGTGACGGCGTACTTGCAGGCAATCGACGCCCCGGTCAAGACGTGGGAGACGCTCATCACACTCGCACGCTCCCGTGGCGACGACAAATTCGGCGAACTGTACGGGACTCTCATCGATCAGTACGCAGAACTCCGGGATGCCGTTGAGGAGCACTCCCCGCCTCTCGACTGGTATGTCGAGAATCCCGACGCGCATGTGTTAGCCCGCGCCGTGATTGAGTGCATTCTCGACGCATTCGACGGCGAAATGGATCGGAACGACCTGCGTCACGGAACGACAGTACACACGCTACCGCGGATGGACGACGAGGACGCACGAGTCCGCGTATCCCTGGTGATCGACGACGACAACCGCGTGAAAACGATTCGACAGACACCGGACCTGACCAGTGCACGGAGCGTTATCGGGCTGGACGCGCATCCCTCGATGCCGCTGTGGCAACTCAACAGCGTCGAATACATCGAACGAGAGGAGATACTCGACACTGACGAACGCCGGTTCTGGCGACTGTTCGAACGCGGGCTGTTCGCCGTGCAGGTCGATGACGCGACGCGGCCGCTGTCCGGGCCGAACGCGCAGGAATGGTTCGGTGAGGAGAAACTCGACGTGCTCCTCGGTGAACTCGTCGATGAGGGATTGAACACCGGGATCACGACCGCGCAAGTCGAGTCCGAATTAGCGTCGCTTCTTGAAGAGAACGGCGTCACTGTCCCGGAAACGATGCACTACGGTGAAGTCCGGTCGCGGAACGACTTCGGGCACGAGGACGTCGGGTTCGTGAATGGGTGTATGGACCCGGGCGATGAATTCGTACTGACCGTGCTCGCCGAGTACGGGTGCGATGCTGAGCCGGAGACCGTGACGGACGAGGACGAGAACGAGCGCCGCGCTCACGGCCGTGGATTCACTGGCCCGGATGCTGACATCGCCGACACAATCTTGGCGTCCGTGCGGGAGAACGAGGTTGCGCAGGCTGCCGGGCGGTACGCGCGGAACGCTGACGACTCGGACGACCGCGCCGTCGTGTACGTCCGGACGGACGCGTCCCCGACCGGTTTCGCTGACGTGCAGGTCGGCGGTGTGAAGTGGGTCGCAACGGTGAAACAAGCCGAAATCATCCGGTCGTTGAAAACGGACGAGTGGCTCACCGCGAAGGAGATTGCTGACAAGATCAACTCAACGAAGCGGCACGTGCTGAAAACACTCAAGAAGCTCCGTGACCAGGAGGTCGTGGACTGCCGGAAAGGTGAAGGCGCGTACGGCGCTGACCTGTACCGCGCAATCACCGGTCGCACGACCACGCACCTCACAGAACTCGTACCTTCGCTGTCACAGGATTGTGAGATGGATGGGTCGATGTGGGCGCTCGTTGTTAGAGACGTGGACGCGGTCCCACAAGACGCTGAGTACGAGTCACCGGAACCGGACGAATTGACTCCGACCCTGTCCAGCCGGTTTGCTCCCCCGCCACCGGACTCATCCTGTGGTAGCGAGGATACCGAATCGAGTGGGACCTGGGAAGTGAACTGGGGTGAATCAGCGTGACTGTTCTGAACCGAGCATTTGGTAGAGAGAATGCACGCCCCCGTTATCCAGGAGGTGACGAGAATTGACGCGCAGTCAGACGAATTGGTTGAAATCGAACGTGCATCGAGTCATGGGGCTCCCACTCCCTGACGCCAGTGAGTGGATGTTACAGGACACACCTCTCACCCGCAGCACGCTTGACTGCCTGAGGAGAAGGGGGTTAGTTGAGCTTGTCGAACGAGAACGGTACCGTCCAGCGAGAAAAACTACGAAAGCAACGAACCAGGCTGTGTACCGTACGAAGCGTGACAAGGACGTGTACTCAACGATAGAGGGATACACAAACGTCCCGCGAGAAACGGCTCAGGCGTTCGCTGCGCGCCCGGAAGCGGACCTATATATCGTCGAAGTGTTCGCATCACCGGATTCGGTCGCCGCGTCCGACCTGCCACGTATCTGCGACGAGTACGACTTAGACGTGCATCTAGTCGGCGTCGGTGTAGAGAACACTGACCCGAGCGAGTACCCTGGGACTTACCTGCCGGTTGATCGTGGCGAGTTGTTGGACGTGCAGTCTCGGCTGTGGTGGTTGCTTCCCGACAAACCAGATGCGCTCGTATTCTCGCACCCATCCATGGACGAGGGCTTGTTTACGGACGCGCTCTCTTCCCCGGCGATCGGTGACCCACCATGGGTGCCGACACCGAGGCCCAGTACTCAGTTTGATCCATGGATGGATGCATTGTTTCGTGACGAGTGGCTTGCGTCCCGTCGACGCGAGTCCGCGAACGGAACCGACCAGACAGCGTCGATAGTCGAGGCCCAGGGAAAGCTCGTGAACGCCACGAGCGAGGAAGACGCGAGGTCGGACAGGAAATCCGGGTGTGCACGACCCGGACAGTCGTCGCTCACGGATTTCTAACCGGTGGATCTGTTGAGTTCCTCACTAGTTAATAGGACGGAGTGACCGAGACAGAGAGTCAAGTCAGCGGGTACTCGTTGGTCAAGGCAGTATCCCACTGATCTAATTCCCTGGTGATGGGATTGATTCTGCCCGTTGAAGATGTACTTCAACAGTTGTTCCGGAAGAGGCTGTTGCCACATCAATCTCGGCGTCAAGGTTGGTGAGTATCCAGTAGACAAGGGCGAGTCCGAGCCCACTCCCGTGGCTTAACGGCTGTTCACTCTCGCCAGAGAGTATTCTGCGTTCATCTGGCGGTAGGCCAGGACCGTCATCCTCGATCTGCACCGTAATTTGATCAGAATTTCGATGGACCGCCACATCTATCGCCGGTTCTTTCCCCGCGTGTTTGGCCGCATTCTCAAGCAATTCCGAGAGTGCATCTGCTAGTTGTGGGGCGGCAAACGAAATCGCCTGCTCTGGAGTATCGAGCGAACAGTTAACTGTGGGATGATCATCACAAACATCACTCACCGTCTGGCTCACAATTGGGACAATGTCCATCGGCCGTGCCACAGGGACAGATCGTGTGAGATTCTCCAGTTTTCGTGCCTTTTCGGCGAGAGAGATCAGTCCGGTGGTTTTCGATTCGATATTTGAGGCTAATTTAGCCTCGTCTCCAGATGTCTGCTCGATTAGCAACTGTGCGTTACCATGGACGACATTCAAGTCGTTCCGGAGGTTGTGGCGAAGCACGCGATTAAGAACCGAAATCAAGCGATCCCGGTTCGCAAGGTCCTTTTCATGGTGGGTTTCTTCAAGCACTTTCTGAAGGATCTGACCGGCCAACTCGATGAAGATTTGTTCTACCTCGGAAAATGGGTCCTCCCGCGCTTCTGATTCAACGAAACAAATCGTCCCGTAAGGCTCACCAAACGCGTTGATGCGTATTCCGAGATAGGTATCGAGCTGGTGTAGTTGGTACGCGTGGTCATCCTCCCAGCCTTGGTTACCAGCGTCATGTAATGCAAGCGGTGAGGATTGTTGGAATGTACGGCGGCAGTACGAATCACTCAATTTCGCGGTGAGACCATCGGGATACGGGCCGTCGGGTGAGTCCGTTGAGCCAATGACTTCCCACTGATTTTCGGCTTCATCGATACTGGTGATGTGCCCATGGTCTAGGTTGAGATAATTTGCTCCGATTTGGACGACCCTTTCTATGGCTTGTTTGCGGGGAAGACTTCGATGCAAAAGGGCATAAAGTTCGTTTCGCGCCGCTTCACCAGAAAGCGAGTTTGAAGCGTTGGAGTGCTTCATCAAGATTGTCTCGTTGGAACTATTTGGGTGCCAAATGACAAATAAGGCGGGGTTCAGGAACCCCAGAGAACAACTATTGTGGCCTGGTTTCACTCCTCAAATTGTGATAGGTCTCAGCAGGCATTCTGAACACAACGCATGTATCTTGTACCGAGGGTCTGGATCACAGATATTCTTATTGTTTGATACCTTATCAGTCATTGAATTGAACTACTACCTGCGTCAATTACGGTAGAAAAAGCAGGTCACGAATGAGATGTCGATGAATCGTACAACAAAACAAATTAGCATATACAACTAATTACGCGAGATATACCATGGAAGAGTCGAGCGAGGAGGCCGCAGATCACAGCTCTCGCCGGGCGCTTCTAGGCGGTATAGGCGTCGCTGTAGGAACTGCACTCGCCGGATGTAGTGGCCTGACGGCTGGGGAGGATGATCAAGCGAAAATCGAGCAGTTGGAGGCGGAATTAGCTGCGGTTCGTGCTGAGAACGAAGTTCTCACCCAGCGGAACGCAGCTCTCACCGAACGGACGGCCGAACTCGAAGATCAGCTAGCCACCAATCAGCCCCGGGTCGAGACGCCGAATCTCTGGGGATTCAGCGAAGAAACCATGTCCCAGCTTCAGGGGCTCGCTGACACGTGGACCGATTCAGTTGTCGTGATCGATGCGATTACCGACGACGGAATTTGGCATGTGGGTACTGGCTGGGTATACGACGAGGGAGTGATCGCGTCGAACGCCCACGTGGTAGCGCCCCAACGACTTCCCGAGAGTGAATCGATCACGCAATACACGGTCTGGGATCGTAATGGCGACCGATCAGATGGTACGTTACTGGGACACACCTATGGCCGTGATGAGATTTTCGAAACCCGAGAGGATATCGGATTCCTCAGCGTCTCCGAGACAGTCACCCGAGGGAGACAAATGTCCCACGGCGTCTCCAGCGAGTTATCAACAGACGAACCATTGCTCCAGCTCGGCCATCCGTACAGTCTCGACTTCTGGACGCCCTCTGTGGGTCCCTTCATAACTCACCGGGAACCGTTTTTTGCGTCGAACATTCCAGGACAACCGGGTGTCAGCGGCTCTCCAGTCCTCGACGTCGATGGCGACGTCATTGGGATGACCTGGGGAGGGCAGTACGTCCGAAGACCGAGTCGAGAGCCTGGTGAGAATCCGCAGCCAGGAGAGGAAAGAATTCTTCCTGCCTTCGAGGAGGCAATGAACGGGATGCATTCGTACATGCATCGGATCCATACTGCAGCTGACACGCTGATATGAATGCTGAAAGTAGCGTCCATACGACAGTCAAAAGGTCTCTCCATTAACGTGCTAGGTGCGCATCTGAAACCACTCTCGACAGTACTGAGAAATCACTCCCATCGAAGATTGGGTTCCTGATCGTGGCACATTCGCCATGCGGGTTCAGCACAAGAAGTCCAGCGAAATTGACGGATTCAACAAAGCCAATTTATTCAGTTTTGGCCGGGGCTGCTTGCTGAATATGGGACGCGGAACTGGATGAGCCTCGTTCCAAGTTTTGTACCGTCGAATCGCTCTGTTTAGAATACGACCATTCACTCACATAATGACAGTAACATTTTAATCGACTGGGAAATGGTATCTAATACCAATGAATGATGAAGTGCCCAACTCTGACGACATTGGGGTCTGTGGAGAGGATACACTCATCAAGACTGAATACGATCCGGTAGTAACGTCCCCGAGTGCCGCTGTTATCGAAGCCATCGCGTCCGTAAAAGACACTGATCCTGCCACCTTGTCAGAAGTTGCGGGCATAACACTGTATGACTACCTTGACCCGGATGCGCTTAATCGACTGTTCACTCACGAAGATGTGGACGAGATATCGGTTACCTTCTCCATTGATGAATACACCGTATGGATGGAAGGGAACAAGATTGCCGTTGCGCATACAACGAACACATCACAAAATCTCGAATAGGTTGTACTCACGTTCTCACGGCGTCTCTACGGTGGGTGACAATCACTCTATGATAGTCTGGAGTAATCATATCCTAATTGTCAATCCGATTTGACCCATGGATTTTACTTGGCGCGTATGGTACAGTTCGTTAATTATGTCCGAGCTAACGACGATTCTCGTTCCGATACGATATCCGCTCAGGGACGAAAGCGCCAGAACGCTCGCAACCGCAGGTCGTCTCGCACACGATAACGCCCCAGCAGATCTCCGGGTACTCCATGTTAATCTCTACCAGACGGGGGATGCTACTCAAACAGAGGAGCTCACACAATCAATTTCGTCTACACTTGATGGTGTCGAGGCATCGGTGACCACGCGTCGTGGTTTTCTTGTTGAGGAGGTAATTCTTGAGGAAGCTACTCAAATCGGTGCGGAATTCGTCGTGGTTGGATCGTCTCAGCATCCCCGGTGGCGTAATCTCCTGCGTCGCCTAGCCGGAAACGACCCCGCGATTGCCACATATCTGCGCGAGAACCTCACCGACAAGATCGAAATAATGGAGGTTGATGCCGCAGCTAGGGCACCTGCTGTCCAAGCCGACTAGTATCCACTTCATAAATGTATCATACTGATGTATGTGACTGACTATTGAACGATTATCTCACTAAATACGTATTGAGATAGTCAGGTAAACCGTATGTTTTGACACGAAATCTCACCCTCCATCTTTTGTTAATAGGTTACATAGCTTGGGACATGCCTGCATCAACAACGGGATCTCAACCTCTCAATGAGATGTTGAACGGTGGGTACCCAGAGGGTCGTGCTGTGCTCGTCACTGGAACACCCGGAACTGGTAAGAGTACGCTGGCGATGCAGTTCCTCCAGGCAGGGCTTGACGAGGGTGACGACTGTCTGTTTATTAGTACCGAACAGACGGTTGATGAACTTCGAGACGCATTTGATTCGTTTGCGTTCGATCTCGACCACGATAACTTGACTATCACCTCACTGCATGCTCGAAATGGCCGCACCATCGAGAGTGAGGATGACGAATTGGTCATCGAGCGATTTGACGAAGGCGACGTCATCGGATTCGGGTATTCAGCTGAGTTCAGCAGCGAGCGCATTCAACAAGTGCTTGAAGGGTACAAACCCGCAGATAGGATCGTCCTCGATAGTGTGACGGGCCTGGAACCGATGGCTGAAACCCGCGAGGAATTTCGGCGTGGTGTGCTGGATCTGATCCAACAGTTCACGACCGAGTTTGGTGCGACCACGCTATTCACCTCCGAGTACATCGGAACCTCGCCTCGTGACCAAGACATCGAGACAATCTCGGTTGAAAACACCGTTCAGTACAACGTTCACGGTGTGTTGCGTCTCTGGCGGGAAGAAAAAAAGGGTAGCCTTCGTCGATTTATCGACGTGATGAAAATGCGTGGGGTTGACCACGATACTCGCCCCCATGAAATAATGTTTTCAGATGACGGGATCGAGATTGCTCCGCGTCGACGCGCGCTCCCACCGGAACAACTGAGCACGGAATGGCTCTCGACCAGTCTATACACGTTAGACGAACTACTCGGAGGCGGTCTGCCGAAAGGCAACGCTTCCCTGTTTGAACACGACGGAGAAGCCAACGTACAGGATCTCCTGTTTGCGGCGGCGGCGAACGCACTTCGAAATGATATGAGTCTCGTGATGATTCCTCGTGTCAGCACGTCACCGGAGCGTGTTGATGAGTTGATCCAGCGGGCAGAGATAGATTTCACCGATGGGACCGAATTGATGGATGCGAACCGATTTTTTGTTATTGATGCACTGGGTGGTTGGGGCTCGCACGAGAATGTCTTTAATCCTCGACTCGAAGATGCTGGCCTCCAGTATTTGATGAAAGAGATTCGAAATAAGGGCGACGGCGAGGGGTTATTCTTGTTGTTGAACACTGAAGCAACAGTTCACGCGATTGGAAGAGATGCAACTCGACGGTTCCGCTACTGGATGCCATCACAGTTCCTCACTGACCAGGATGTACTGTTGGATGTTCATAATCCCAATGTGATGGAAGAGCGGATGGCGGAGTTTTACACGGATGCCGCCACGATGGGTGTGGAGACCTGGCTGGATGAAACAGGACTGCAATATCTCCGTCTCCAAAAAGGACAAGTCGGCGAGTTGGGAGATGTCGCTCTGGTGGAATACCTTGACGAGAGCCCCTACGTCAGGCTAAAACAGTAAACTTACAGTTTGAAACCCGAACATCGTCCCTTAGCATGGAGAATTAGTTATGTCTCGTCGGATAAGTCGTGCCGCCACTCCTCCAACCGAACCAATGAATACCGGGGATTAGATCAAAAAATGTGAGAGACACTGCACGATGAATATTATAGGCACAACGGTTCACATCTCAACATCCCTGAGTTCAAACCGTGCACCACCATTGTCACTCTCGGTTAGCGTAATCGTCCAGTTGTGACCATCAACAATCTGCTGGACGATCGAGAGGCCGAATCCCGTTCCAGTCGCTGACTCAGTATACCCTGCCTCGAAGACTTCCGTTCGCTTCTCCGGCGGAATCCCTGGGCCGTCGTCTTCGACATAGAATCCCGCTCCCTCTGAGAGTACCCCGATACGCACCGTGACGGTCTCACCCCCATGCTCAACTGCATTTCGAAATAAATTCTCCAGAAGCTCACATAGACGCCCCTCATCGGCTGTAATCATGACTGACTCGTCAACATCCACTGCAATCGTTGCATCCGATGTCTCAACGTGACTCCACGCCCGGGTAATCGCGTCTACAAAGACGAACGAATCTGGATCGGAAACAGCTTGGCCCTGTTTTGCGAGGGTTAGTAGCTCATCGATCATCTGCCCCATCCGATCCTGTGCGGATCTGATCGCCTCGAAGTGTTCCTCATCACCGGTTTGTTGCGCGAGATCGAGGCGACCCTGTGCGACGTTCAGGGGATTCCGCAAGTCGTGCGCGATTGTGTCTGCGAACCCTTCGAGACGCTCATTCTGCCGTTTGAGGTCTTTCTCGCGCTCCGCTCGGGCAGTAATGTCCCTGAAGATTCCGATCCGTTCGGTAGCCTCACTCAATCCCGCCACAATATCTGTGTTCAGTTCTGTGACGAGTGAGGTATCCTCGTCAAGATTCCACTGCACGGTCGTTGACGAGGGTTCATTATCAGCGATACGAAGCAACACGCGTTCAACCGCATCGGGTGGTGAGAGGTCGATCTCAGTGATCGGTCGGTTTCGGAGTTCCTCGGAGTCGATGCCAAATGTCCGGGCGAAGGCATCATTCGCTTCGGTAATCGTTCCATCAGGTGTTGTTACAACGACAGGGTCGGGTGTCGATTGGAAGAGCGACTCGAATCGTTCTTCGCTCTGGGCTTTTTGGCGAGCTAGGTCTACCGATAAGCGACGTCGGCGAAGGAGATTTCCAATCCGAGTATCCAGCTCTGTTGGATTTACCGGTCGTTGAATAACTTCATCCACGACGTCCCACACGTCACTCGATAGCTCTTCAGGGGACCGCTCTCCTGTGAGTAAGAGGAACGGGAGAAACACGGGTTCTGCACTGGATTTCACTTCTTGTAAGTCATCGTGAAACCTGCTCAGTGACAGAGGATCGAGAAGACAAAGATCGAATGCCGGGTCATTCAATGGTTCGTCGTCGGCTGTTTCGATCGCAAACTCGGCACTGAGTCGGTCCGCAAGCAACTCTCGATTCCGGTCGCTGTCGATGAGCAGGAGGAGTGTAGTTGCTGTGGGACGTTCAGAGTCCGATGCCTCCATAGCTGGACTATTCACGGCTCACGTCTGGATTCTGATCCTCCGTCCATTGTGGTGTGCCACTCAGAATCCCTCGGAGATTGGTGAGTGGCTCGCCGACCGTGATGCCGTGTTTAGTGATTTCGAACTTCCGAAGAGTTCGCTCGAAGTCGCTGGTGCGCATCTTCAACACCCCAATGACCTTCTTCATCTCGCCGCGGACTTCCAGATGGCGTAGGAAGATAATGTTATCCGCGAGGTAGCTGATGCCGACGTTTGTCGCCTGGAACTCACCGGTGATGTTTGCTACTTCGTCGATCAGGATGACAGTTACGCCCATGTTCTTGAGATACCGATTGAGCGCGTGGAGATGCGTGACCAGGTCGTCTTCCTCGCCTTGCAGCCCAAGTTTGTACCCGGCAATCCCGTCAAGCATGATGATGTCGGCGTCTTTCTCTTCGACTTCGTGCCGAACCATATTGGCGAACTCCTGAGGGGAAACTTGCAGCGATTCGATTTCTTCCACAGAGAGCGTTCCCCGCTCACGCATCTCGTGGACTGGAATGTTGATCGCCTCCGAGCGCTGCATGAACGTTGATTCGGACTCTTCGAAGAGATAGATCACCGATCGCTCTCCCCGGCCGGCGGCTTCTTTCATGAACTGTGTGCCAGTCGTCGTCTTTCCGACCCCGGTCGGCCCGCTCAGCACGGTGACCGTTCCACGGTCGAGTCCCCCATGAAGGAGTTCATCGAGTTCTGGCACGCCAGACGAAATCGCCTCGTTGACGAACGAGCGATCGTACTTCCCAGGCGAGAGTTCCGGGTAGACGACGAGCCCATCGCTGGTAATCTCCATAGAGTGCCCACCGCTCTCGGTGGGTGAGCCACGGAATTTCGGAACGCTAATCGATCGGCCAGTTGCCGCATAGCCGAGTTGGATCGTCCCGTCACTCATAAACTGCAGATCTTCGTCTGGGGCGTCCTCGGTTGCCTGGGTCGTAAATAGGACGGTGGCACCCTGTTCACTGAGCATCCGCATGAACGAGAGGGCTTGTTTGCGGAACTGGTACTCGTCGGTCGAGAGATACCGCAGTTGGGTGATCGGATCGACAAACACCCGGTCCGGCTGGAGGTCAGTGACCTGTTCCGTGATTTCTTCGACCAGCGGATCGCGCTCGACTTCCCCCGATTCGAAGACATCGTAGCCCTGATCTCCGGCGAAGAAATCCGATTTCGGACTCAGGTCCAAAAAATGGACGTCGGTGAGATCGAATCCGAGCGAGGCGGCGTTCTGTTTTATGTCTTCGGTCGTCTCTTCAAGGTTGATGAACAGGGGGATTTCATTCTGGGCGATCCCTGTGGTCAGGTAATGGAGGCCAAGAATGGTCTTTCCCGTCCCCGGCTCGCCACGAAGGAGGTAGCTCCGTTCCGGAATGAGCCCACCCTGTAGAATTTCATCCAGACCGCAGACCCCTGTCGAAAGTCGTTCAATTGATTGTGTATGAGTCTCCTGTTGCGATGAATCAGTTTCGTCCGTCATACTACTTCTCTCCCTCCTCTCGCGTGATAAACAGTGTGATGGTGCCGTCTGCCTCGATCATCACGCATAATCCAGCATACGAGAAGGTGATTCGTCCGTCAGTGCGACTTCGATCTGATTGAACAGGAGCAAAAAGGCGGTCCAGTGCGTCTGGATCAATATGTTCGTAAAGTATCGGAAGTTCTTCTTCTGGCGTGTTCAACACCCGTTGAACGGCGTGTATGACCGTGGTACTGAGCGATCGGTCCCCCGACCAGTCGTGAACCACACGATACGCCTCCGACGGTATCTCCTGACCGTTCGCTTCAATGCGTATCTCCTTCGCGCTATCCCGTTCAACATCTATGCCTGGCTCAAACTCTAAGTCCGGTGGTTTCGTGGTATCTGTCATAAGTTGTCTCCGACCGCCTCCTCCCGGGTTGCTCGTAAACGAGATTCGACTCCCGTTGTCGGGGCCGCTCTGCCACTGTATCGGTCTGTATGAACAGTCATATTTCACGGAATCCGGCGAATGGGCTCTGGTCTGTCGCCATCATCTCCGTGAACGCGGCATCGGCATCTTCCTTCGCCGCTTGAGCCTCCTCTGTCAACGTCTGATAGGCATCACTAGACGCAAGTTCCTGTTCACTCAGGTTAGTCTCCATCGCAGCTTTCTTCGAAACAGTGGCAAAATACGAACGGAACTCGTCGTTGTACCGCGTCCGCGCAGTGAGCGTGGCGACAGCCTCCCGAATCTCCTCCTGATCGACGGGTTTTACGAAATAGTCGTCAACGTCTAATTTGAGAATGTCTTCATCGGGATCGACGGCGGTGAGCATCGCCACAGGGCAGTCATATCCCTGCTCACGCAGCGCTGTCAGCACCTCATCACCAGATAATCCCGGCATTCGCCGATCCAGCAGAATAGCGTCTACATCGTCATCCACTTGTTCGAGTGCCGTCTCGCCATCGTACGCCGTTCGGGTCTCGTAGTCCTCGTCGAGGTACACAGCGTACAGGTCAGCGAGACCGCGTTCGTCATCAACGACAAGGACGGTACTACGCTGATTCTCGGGAGTATCATTCATTGGTATCACCTGTAATCCGACCCCACTCTAGGCGCGCGGTGTCCTGACTGACAGTCGGCCATATCACTGTTACCGTCGTACCCCGGTCGCTTGCCTCTCCGAGATCAAGGTCGCCGCCGGCCATCCTGACGCTCCAGTGGACAGTCCAGAGGCCGAGTCCATCCCCGTGCTGGAGCGGTGTTTCTTCACCGTCCTGAAGCACGGCCCGCTGGTCATCCGGAATGCCGGGGCCATCGTCCTCGACAGCAATGTTGATCTGTTCGTCCGAGTCGGGATCTGACATGACTCTAATCCGGACTGATGGCTCGGGTTGATCGGTATGTTCGATCGCGTTTTCGCATAGTTCTTGTAGCACTTGGTTGAGCCGACCAGTGTCCGCCACCGATGTTTCGGTTGTTACGTCGGTCGAAATCACTGCGTCTGGATACTCCTGTTCGAGTGACTCGATGGTGCGCGTAACAAGGTCGGCAACCGCCACCGACTCGGGATCGTTCTGGGAGTTAGATTCTGTTGTGAGTTCGCGTGCTTTCTCACTTAGATCGAGGAGTTGGTTGATTGCATCGAGCCCATCGTGTGCAAGGGAGTCGGATACCTCGCCGTCTTTTTTTATTGTTTGTTCTACAACGCCGCGAGCGACATTCAGTTTGTTCCGAATGTTGTGCCGGAGCACGCGATTGAGGACCTGTAATTGCTGGTCTCTCCGTTTCCGTTCCGTGATGTCCATATAGGCGAGATAGGCACCAACTCCCGATCCGTCGGGATCAACCGGGATGACGCGGATGAGGAAGTCACGACGACCGGTAGCCGTTTTGCGCCGGGCTTCCGTTTCGATGTACCTGCCAGCAAGTGCATGGTTGATGAGTATCTGTGATTCTGGTTCTTGCTCGGTTGGAACGACAAGCTTGGCTAACGATTCCCCCTGAATTGTATCGCGGTCATAGCCGAATATGCGCTCGAACGCCGGGTTGACGTCCCGAATATAGGGCATCCCGTCGATGAACTCGGCTTCAACAATCCCGTCGATTGTATTTTCGAAAAGCCCAATGAGAGATGCCGTCCGGTCGCGCAACGCTACCTCCCGGTCACTCCGAGTGAGTGCTGCCGCCGCGTTCGTCGCCAAGATGGCCGCCATCTGGACATCATCATCGGTGAACGACGCGGAGTCGGTGGCCCCGATACTCAGAACGCCGTACGATTCAAGCGGAAAACACATCGCACTCCGAATCGGATCGTACTCGAACGGCGTGTCTCGCTCTCGTAGGTCGTCGATTACCTCTCGCTCCTCGTGTTCGAAGGACTGTCCGACTGGCCCTTCACCGACCTCGTAGGCGGGTGGGTCCGGCTCAAGAAGGTCCTCAATATCGGTAGTTGCAGCCGCGAGCTCAAGCGTTTGTGGGCTCGTTTTTTCATTGAGTAGACGAACACCGACGATGTCGTAGTTAAAGACCCGCTTTGCGGCCTTGACTGTCACCTCGGCGATCTCTTGTTTCGTCGAAGCCCCCATCAGTTCGACTGTCGTATCATGGAGGCTGTTCAGAATTCGATGCTGTTCATTTCGGGTCGTCACATCGCGTACGCTGGCGAGCAAATGTGGTCGTCCATTGAGTTCGAGCCGTGAGGCCGAGATTTCTGCGTCAAGCCGCTCGCCGGTTTTGGTCTGGCAGGAGAGTTCATCGATCCAGCCGTGTCCTTCCTCGACAACGGATTCGACGAATGCTCGATAAGTAGGAAGTTCGCCCGAATGGATTTCTGCAGGCGTCAACGAGCAGAGTTCCGTCCGGGTGTATCCGAGTAGTTCACAGGCTTGGGGGTTACATTCCCGGATTGTATCCTTATCTAGGTCGGTTACGAGGATTGCGTCGTTCGAGGATTCGAAGATTTTCCTAAAGAGTTCCCGTTGCTCTTGGAAATCACCCGCCAGTTGTTGTGAGAGTGCGCGGCGTTCGAGGAGGTTTGTGAGGCGATGATGAAGCGTTGCTTTCTGTGTTGGGACTGAAATCACCTCATCAACATCGTCCCAAACCTGGGATGTTGGTTTCGGATTGGTGGTGGTAGACATCAGCACATATGGGAGGAATATGGGGGCTGCCTGCTTCTTGGCAGTCTGGAGTCTCTCACGGTGCGTTGCAAGCATCGGTCCATCGACTATGCAGAGATCGAATTCCTCGTCTGACGGCTCACCATCTGTGGTAATAACCTCATACGTGGGTGACAGCCAGTCGGCCAAACGGTCGCAGTTCGCCTCGCGCTCCAGCAATAAGAGAATTCGAGGGGATTCCGGTCGGTGATTTGGTGGCGTCTGCACCTCACCGTTTTGCGTTTGGGATCCAATCATAAATGCTGACCTACTGCCGAGTAATATATTCCTATTTAAGTCCAAGTAGCAAAAGTTTGGGGGTGAAGTGAGAGCGATCGACGAGTGGAGTTTCTGTACGATCGACCGTGCAACGACCCCAGTGCACGTGGACTCAAACGACGAGTCCTCTGTGAGTGCCGTTTGAAGACGGTGTCGCCGCGGTCTATGACAGCGACGCGAACATCGGGGAGGTCTGTGCGTTTCTTGACACCCTCATCGCCGAATTCGATGAGACGTACAACCAGGTGATGTGCTTGCCGCACGGGGATTGAGCCGTCGCGCGGGTTTCGTGCTGAGTCACTTCAACCCCCGTTATGCGTTGAGGGTGACGTGACGCTTGACAGCGGAGAGAACGGGCAAGCGAGGCTCCGTGCTCACGGTAGACCGCGCGAGGACTGACGGCGTGTCAGATGCGTTCTATGATATTTTCGAATGGTATGGGTATCATTTAAATTGGGTGGCCCATTGGCTCACCCATTTACCCCATGATGCGCCAGATGTTCGGGAACGAGTAACGAACATCTACACTTCTTTCCATTCTTTTCCGACTCCGAGCGACCGCTCCGTACTCAGCCGTCTCCCATCTGGAGGTGGTCACAGTGACCGATTCGGACGACTTCTTTGGACAACTCGATGAGGCCGAGGCAGTCACCGGCGATCAGACTGACTCGATCCAGTCGTCAGTCACACAGTGTCGATACTGCGGCGAGACGTATATCCGGACCGACGGTCTGGAGGTTTATCCTCTCACATCACGGACAACGGGACCGCCAGTAGTCTTTTGCGAGTTGGTGGGTAAGGTCAGGTATGAGTCTCACTTCGGACGACTTCGAGGAGTTCGTTTCCTCGAACCCCGATGATGACGAGACGGTCCCGCTCGGACAGGCACTCTCAGAGCTGGGTCTCGATGTCGAGGTTGACTCCGTCGAAGCCGTTCGTGACGTCCGCGAAGGTTATGAGAGTGCTCCTCGACACGAGCGTTTTCGTCGCAGCCGTTACTCGGGATACCGATCGGTCTGACGAAGCAATCGAACTGCTTGATCAAATCGACGATCCGCTTGTTTCGGTTCTCAGCCTCATGGAACTTCGGAGTGTTCTGAGCAAAAAGAAACGGTTCGAGCGGGATCGAATCGATGCCATCGAGAACCGAGTTACCCACGTTTTGAAACGTTCTATAAGGAACGCTGGCTCTGACAACCCCGATCAGGTCGTCAGAATTCTTGTCCAACGGCAGTCTCGGCGGCATTCCACAAATCAGGCCAGCTATTATGTCTACTCGGAGCAAATCGGATTTCATGTCAACCACGGATCCACTCGCACGCACGCTACTGATCGTCGTTGCCATCGTTCTGATTGCCCCGTTTCTCGTGATGCTCCTCGCGCTGCCGATGATGGGGATGGTCGGTTGGGGCCATATGGGAGATTGGAACGGCACTGGAGGGATGTGGTGGTCGTGGCTACTCATGTGGGCAGTCTTCCTGTTAATCGTTCTCGGGGGGAGGATATCTGTTGGTCAGGACGGGTCGTTCGCAGGATGGGCACCGAACGGACGAAGCACTCGAGGAACTTCGACTCGCGTACGCTCGCGGCGATATCTCCGAGGAGGAGTTCGAGCAGCGAAGCGAACGCCTCCGACGAGATGAGTAGGTGAGTCGAGTCAATGTCCGACCACAGCCACGAACACGACGGCCACACCGAGGAGCATGCACCAGACTCACGGGTATCCCACGAGCGATTGACCGATCGACGCTGTCCTTGTTGTCGAGTCTGTACTCTGAACGTCGAAGACGAGACCGACGACGAGCCGTCGGAAGAGACGCACGCCGAACACGCCGCTCGCCACGAGGCGGAACCCGATGCAGAAGACGAGCACGCGTCCCATCACGACGCTCACGCCGACGACCACGACCACGGCGCTCACGTCGACCACTCCGGCCACGAGGAGATGTTCAAACGGCGATTCTTCGTTTGCTTCCTCCTCGCGATTCCGGTGCTGGCGTACAGTCCGATGCTACAGGAGTGGTTCGGGTTCACCGCGCCGACGTTCCCGGGAAGCGTGCTCATCGGCCCGGCACTCGGCACGCTCGTGTTCCTCTACGGCGGGATCCCCTTCCTCCGGATGGGCGCTGTCGAGGCCCGAAAACGAGAGCCGGGGATGATGCTGTTGATCTCGCTGGCGATCACCGTCGCATTCGTCTACAGCGCGGCCGCCGTCGCCTTCGACATCGGCGAGCCGTTCTTCTGGGAACTGGTGACGCTGGTCGTCATCTTCCTGCTCGGTCACTGGATCGAGATGCGCAGCGTCCGCCGAGCGTCGGGTGCACTGGACGAGTTGGCCGAATTGATGCCCGACACGGCCGAGCGTATCACTGAGAGCGGCGACACCGAGGACGTTCCCGTCGACGAGCTAGCGGCCGACGATCTGGTGCTCGTCCGGCCGGGGGCGAACGTCCCGGCCGATGGCATCGTCGAAGAAGGTGAGTCCAACGTCAACGAGGCGATGATCACCGGAGAGTCTCGTCCCGTTGGGAAGGAGCCGGGCGACGAGGTGATCGGCGGGACGACCAACGGCGACGGCAGCTTGCGCGTTCGAGTGACTGCAACGGGTGACGAGACGACCCTGTCGGGAATCGTGCGATTGGTTGAGGAAGCCCAACAGAGCAAGTCGCGTACGCAGGTGCTCGCCGACAGGGCCGCAGGGTGGCTGTTCTACGCTGCCCTCGGTGTCGCCGCGCTCACCGCCGTGGCGTGGACGATGGCGGTCGGGTTCGGGCTGCCGGTCGTCGAACGCGTGGTCACGGTGCTCGTCATCGCCTGTCCGCACGCACTCGGCCTCGCCGTCCCGCTGGTTGTCGCGATCAACACGACGATGGCCGCCAACAACGGGATGCTCATCCGGGATCGGATCGCGATGGAGGAGGCCCGCAACCTCGATACCATCGTCTTCGACAAGACGGGCACGCTCACGAAAGGCGAGCAGGGCGTCGTCGACATCGAGACGACGACTGACTGGGATGAAGACGAGGTGCTCGCTCTGATGGCGGCAGTCGAGAGCGACTCCGAACACATGATCGCCGAAGCGATCCGAGACGCCGCCCGGGAGCGGAAGCTGGATGTCCCCGACGCCCGCGGCTTCGAGGCGCTGAAGGGTCGGGGCGTCCGTGCGACCGTCGAGCTGGAAACCGCTGCCCTTCCCGGCGCGGAGGCGAGCGGTGGACAAGATGGAGAAACGGTGTACGTCGGCGGGCCGAACCTGCTTCGCCACCTCGACGTCGAATCCAGTGATGGGCTCAAGGCGTTCAGCGACGAGGCCGGCGAACGCGGACAGGGCGTCGTCTATCTGATCCGCGACGGCGAGGCAATCGGGGCGGTCGCCCTCGCGGACGTCATTCGCGAGGAGAGCCGCGAGGCGATCGACGCGCTTCACGCGATGGGTGTCGAGGTGGCGATGCTGACCGGCGATAGCGAAGATGTCGCTCGCTCCGTCTCCGAAGAACTCGGCATTGACACGTACTTCGCGGAGGTGTTGCCCGACGACAAGGACAAGAAGATCATTGAGCTGCAGGAACAGGGCAATCTCGTGGCGATGGTCGGAGACGGCGTCAACGACGCCCCTGCGTTGACCCGGTCGGACGTGGGCATCGCGATCGGGTCCGGGACGGACGTCGCCGTCGAATCGGCCGATGTCGTTCTCGTTGAGAATGACCCGCGGGACGTGGTGAAGCTCGTCCGGTTGAGCCGCAAGAGCTATCGGAAGATGCAGGAGAACCTCGTGTGGGCGGCCGGCTACAACGTGTTCGCGCTGCCGCTCGCAGCGGGCGTTCTCGCACCGATCGGAATCTTGCTCTCGCCGGCCGTGGGTGCCGTGTTGATGTCCGCGAGTACGGTCATCGTCGCGATCAACGCCCAGTTCCTCAAACGCGCAGATCTCTCCGGGTGATCCCCGATGGCAGAATCCCACTGACTCTCAAAGCTCCCGGAGGCGCTTCTAACGTTTTTGGCGGCCTCGTATTCGGGTGGCTCGCCTCTCAACGGCTCAGCTGGCTCGTGGTGATTCCGGTGAGCGTCGCAGTTCTGGCCGGAGTCCATCCGTTCGCACCCAAGGGAAGGCCGACGCAGATCGGTCTCGCGGTCGCGTATCTCGTGGGAAGTCTCGTTGTTGGATTCCTGCTGGTGGGGTTCATGATCCCCGGTGGAACGCCCGACGAATACGAGGCCTACGCACGCGTGGCGACACCGCTTCTCGGGTTGTACGCCGCATCTATCGTCGCACTTGTCGTGAAGATTCGAACGGATCACGACGATCCGGTTCTCCGCTAGTTTCTCGTTCCGAATTCGCATCTCTGGAAAACGTATCACTTTCACTAGGAAGGGATATTAAGTGAGATAGCTCGAGAGTGGATCGCAAGAGCGCGTCGGGATCGGTGCGAAAACCGTCCTAACAGTATCATAACGAGACGTCGTGACGCGCCAGATGTTCGGCAACGAGTGAGAACAGTTCTAGGACGTAATATCTCCGAGTTCGAACAGTTGTACGTCATCGCGCTCGGACACGGCTTCTCGAACGGACTGTGTCGCACCCTTCCGGGTGAATAAGGCGTACTTGGTGTTTCTCTCATCGGTGTCCGGCGTCCATCGAATCTCGGCGGCGTGGTCTTCGAGCGAGGCGAGAGCTCCGTAGTCAAGCGGTGCGTTCGTGAACTTGCATTCACCCGCAACCATCGTCCCGTCGGTGGTGAGTCCGACGACGTCGACCTCGTGGTCCTTGTACCACCATCGCCCGAGATCGAGGAACGTCTCTGCGGGGTAGAGACCCGGGAGTGCGCCTTGACAAAGCCGCTCGAATTCGTGACTCACGAAATCTGGAAGTTCCGGCTCAATGACCGCGTCGTAAGCACTCTCTCCGAGCCGTTCGTATCGATCATCCTTGCCGTAGACGAAACGAAACCAGAACCGGAACAGGGGATCCAGGATTCGATAGCGTCCGCGGCGTGAGTTCGCCTTCTCTTCAGTGATGGGGACCTCTCGCTCGATGAGCCGAAGCCGCTCCAACTTCTGTGTGTATGTCGAGATCTGCTTCCCGTCGATCCCTATCGCTTGCGCGATCTCGTTCGACGTCGTCTTCCCGGCCGCGATGGCGGTGAGGATCGCAAAGTATCGATTCGGGTCCGTGAGCTCGGTGCGGAGGACGTACTCGGGTTCGTTATGGAGATACCCCTTCTGTGAGAGCACTTCCCTGGTGAGGACGGTTCTGAGGTCCTGGTTGAGATCGATGCCATCGAGGTAGTACGGAACGCCACCGAAGATTCCCCACGTGAAAATCCGCTCTTCGGGCGAATACTCGTCCGGAACGAACTCCTGTGCGGCAGCGAAATCGAGGGGCTGGAGGTCGAGTCGTTCCGTGAATCGTCCGTACAAGGGACTGTTCCTGAGCAGCGTCGCTTCCTCCATCATACTGATCGATGACCCGATCAGAACGAGCGTTCCCGAGGTGTTCTGGAGCCGCTGGTCCCACAGTCGCTGAATAACTGACGGAAGACTCTCGTCGGCGTCGATGAGGTAGGGGAATTCATCAAGGACAACTACTCCGTCCTGATCCCCCAGATATCCGAGCAGCGCTTCCCAGTTCTGTTTGATCTGCGTGATGCCGGGGAAGTTTTCGGAGGCGACGTCGACGAACTCGTCAAGCTGTATCTGCGAGGTGGTCTCCGTGGCCTGATAGACGACTGCGTCGTCACGGTCGGAGAGCGAGTGTTGGACGAGCTGTGTCTTCCCGAGGCGTCGCCGACCGAAAATCACGACCATCTCGGGTTCGTCGGATTCGTAGCATCCGCGTAGCCGGGAGAGCTCGTCTTCCCGATTCACGAACTGCGTCATACATATACGCTACCTTGACCGAGAAGAATACTTCCGGAAAGTACGAGGCGAAAGCCTCGCCCTTCAGGGCGGGGATGAAGCCGGCAAAACCTACGCAACCGGCATTATCAAGTGTCCCAGTGTCGTATCATGTGGTAAGACAACTCGCGTAAACTCTCAATCGGAAGAACTGGGGCCACTTCCCGCTGATACGGACGGTTCCACGCCCACCACCGGTAAACCCGGTGGGGAGTACGTGGTTGAGGTTCGTCCGCCGTCCTCACAGTACCCTACCCGTCACTGGAGACGGTCGGTAACGACCGCGCACACGAGGGGGCGACAGCATCCCAACACACGCCCCGTTCGCGGTTGCACTCCGCCCTCGTCGGCGGAGTACGGTCGATGGCACGACCCGTATCCGCCCACGTTCCAACCGTGGGTGGTTGCCCGGTATTCGGACGCTTCGCTCAAGCGGTATCGGGTACGGCACAAGCGGATACCGCGTCCATCTCGGACGTCGAATACGCCATACCCTCGTTTCGAGGGCCGACGTGTAGCGCACGAACCCGGTACTCACCACGCGGGGTGAGGAAGTTGCCTTCGGGGGCTGACGGAACGGCCCGACGCCCCACGAAGGAATCCTCGCGCTTCAGCGCGGGGAGGATGTCAACGCTCTTTCAGTAACTGAACAGATCTCACCGTTCGTGCGCCGGATGTTCAGGAACGAGTAACGAACAGCTACACTTTTTTCCATTCTTTTCTCGACGTCGAGGTCGACTCCGTCGAGGCCGTTGGCTCCTTGAGGGTAGGGTAGTTCACGCAGTGGTTGGTTCGGCTCTCTCTCTGGCAAACAGATCCATGACGATCTTCGCGCCACCGAGAACGACGGGGCCGATAAACAGGCCGATCGCCCCGAACACTACGACCCCCCCGAAAATACCCAAGACGATGATCGCCACGTTGATCGTCCCGCTCCGGCTGATAAGGGCCGGCCGAAGATAGACGTCCGAGACGCTGACTAACAGACCATAGAGCACAAACGATCCACCTGCCAAGGGTCGCCCGATCACGAAGAGATAGCTCGAGACTGGAACCCAAACGCCAAACGCACCAACCAGCGGGAGCAAGGCGAGAATGAACGTCGCCACGACCAAAAAGACGACCCCGGGCATGCCAACGAGCACTAACCCGATCCCGAGCAGTCCCGCTTGAATGCCTGCGACCGCAACGTTACCGACGACGGACGCCCACATGAGGTGATCGAGCTCTTCGAGCAGGTCACGCTGCACCCGGTTGGGAACGGGAACGACCGATCGCAACCATGCGATCAACCGTTCACCGTCGCGTAACAGTGCAAAGAGAACGAACACCGTCACCGTGAGCCCGATCAGCACACCTGGGAGGTTGCTGACGACGGTGAGTGTGCCGACGGCGAGGCTTTGCAATCCAGCCGCGATCGGCTCTTGATACGTCGCATACAACACTTCGAGATCGACGACATATCCGATGGTTTCGAGCCGATCCTGAATCATATCCGGCCTGAAATCACCCTCCTGGAGAGCGGTGAGGAGCCCTAGTCCCTGTTGGATTGCGATGGCGAGGATGTATGCGAGCGGAATGAAAATCACGAGTATCGCGGTCAGAATAAGGGTGATCGCTGCTATCATCGAGCTCATCCGCCGCTCGAGTTTCCGTTGTACGGGTGCGAGAACGTATGCGAGCACGATCGCAAACAACACGTATTGTAGATACGTGACGACGAGGAGGGCGGCGAGACCCACGCTCACCGCTGCCAAGATCGTTACCGCAGTATCCTCGGACGACCAGCTGGTGTCAGCCATACCTACTTTAAAAGACTCAGTCATATGGTTATGCTCTCCTTTTCGTGACATCCTCCCCGCCGG
The DNA here is from genome assembly GCF_048380895.1 of Halorubrum rarum. Classification (NCBI taxonomy): domain Archaea; kingdom Methanobacteriati; phylum Methanobacteriota; class Halobacteria; order Halobacteriales; family Haloferacaceae; genus Halorubrum; species Halorubrum rarum. Next base: position 61,052 of record NZ_JBLWMN010000009.1, read on the forward strand.
TACCGGCGGGGCTTCCCCTGCAAGCGGAATCCGGCGTGGCAGGTTTCAGTCCGAGTGCTCCGGGAACCGCGTCAACACTGGTGTGTGCAACGACGGGTGACGGATGACATACGACTTATATTATTAGCTTCGTTCCGCGGTCCGATATAGTAAGTAGATCTAGTTACCTATAAGGCGAAAAATCTAAGTAAGTTTTGTAGCGACGTTGTACTATAGATGATTCAACGGCGGGAGTTCCTCACTGCGGCCGCTGGCGGGATGACAGCAACACTAGCGGGATGTACAGGGGCTGATGACGAGGAACGAAACGCCGGCATTCTCGACGAAACGCTCACGCTGACAACGACGACGAGCACCTACGACACGGGATTACTGGACGAGGTGAACGCTGCGTTCGAAGATCGCTACGGTGTCGAAATCGAGGCCGTCGCACAGGGGACTGGAGCGGCGCTCGAAACCGCACGGGCAGGCGATTCCGACGTCGTGATGGTTCACGCCCGGTCGCTCGAAGACGAGTTCATGCGAGAGGGGTACGGCGTCAATCGCCGTGATCTCATGTTCAACGACTTCGTCGTCGTTGGCCCCGAAGACGATCCCGCCGGTATCGACGGCATGGACGAGGTGACCGAGGCGTTTCAGGCGGTTTCGGAGACCGAATCCACCTTCGTTTCGCGTGGCGACAACTCCGGGACACACACGAAAGAGCTCGCCATCTGGGACGCGGCCGGCGTCGAACCCGGCGGTGAATGGTACCGCGAAGCCGGGAGCGGGATGGGTGAGGTTCTGAATCAGGCGAGCCAGACCCCCGGCTACACGCTCGCCGACAGAGGGACCTACCTCTCCCAACGGTCCGAACTCGACGTTTCGATTCGCGTTGAAGGGCCGATCGGAGGCGGTCCAGAGCTCCTCGCAAATCCGTACGGCATCGTCGCCGTTAATCCCGACGTCCACGGGAACGTCACCTACGATCTCGCGATGTCCTACATCGGATACATCACGTCTCGAGAAGGACAGAAAATCATCGAGGAATACACGGTCGAAGGCGAGCAGTTGTTCTTCCCTGACTCGATCGCTGAGGAGCCGAACTTCCAGCAGTACGTCCCCGAGGGCTGGACGCCGAACGGGGAGTGATAGTCAGCCATGATCGAACTGATATCACCAATAGTTCCCGTTGCAGACGGTTTCGCTCCGCTTCTCGTCGAGTTTCCCTTCGAGCGAAACTATGTCGAGAGCATCATCCGCGTCTCGTTGTACGTGAGTCTCACGGCCGTCCTTCTCAGTACGCTCGTGAGTCTCGTAATTGCTATCGTTGTCGGGTTTTCGGAGTTCCCCGGGAAAGGGGTCGTCGTTGCTGTGATAAACACCGGGATGGGGTTTCCAAGCGTCGTTGTCGGCCTTCTCGTGTTGTTTGCCGTCTCCAATCAGGGGCCGCTCGGGCCCTTCGATCTCGTGTTCACGAAAGAGGCGATGATCATCTCACAGTTTATCCTTGCCACGCCGGTCATCACGGGTGTGAGCCTCGCTGCCGTTACCAGCATCGAGGACGGCGTGCGTGATGCCGCGTACGCGATGGGTGGAACCCGACTCGACGTCGCGCTCGTAACGATCAAAGAAGCTCGCTATGGGATCCTCACCGGTGTTCTGGCCGGGTTAGGCCGGGCGATCAGCGAAGTCGGATCGGTACTCATCGTTGGCGGCAACATCGCCAGTGCCGACGGCACGTCGGTTACGCGGACACTCACCACGGCGATCCAACTCGAAGCCCGGCAGGGACGCTTCGAGCTGGCGATGATCCTGGGCGTGATACTCGTCGCACTCGTGTTGGTGATCAACGGAATCGTCCTCCGATTAGGCGGTGAGCGCGTATGATGCGCCGACAGCGTCAGCAACGAGAACGGGGAACGACCGATGGGCTGGCGCTCAAACGCATCAGTCACGGATTCGACGACACGGACGTGATCGACGACGTAACGGTTGCGGTCGAACGGGGTGAGACAGTGGCGATCATCGGTCCCTCTGGGACGGGTAAGACGACACTCCTTCGGCTCTTGTCACTCTTTTACCGTCCGGACGCGGGAACGGTCGAGATGGATGGACGGGACGTGTGGACGCTGTCCGAGCGCGAACGGCTCGACGTTCGACGACGGATGGGGATGGTGTTCCAAGCGGCAAATCTCTTCGATACGACGGTCCGCCGAAACGTGAGTTACGGCCAACACATCCGCCGAACGTGGCGTGATCGGCTCACCCAGTGGATCTCGCGACTCGGGAGCGGAGACGCGAGTGAAGCGGTTGCCGAAGCGTTAGATATCGTCGGACTCGCGGACATGGAGACACAAGCAGCACCCTCGCTATCGGGCGGGGAAGCACAACGGGTGGCGTTCGCTCGTGCTATCGCGTACGATCCTGACTTCCTGTTCCTTGACGAACCCACGTCCGATCTCGATCCCCGGAACACTGCCGTGATCGAAGACGCAATAGAGACGGCACGAGCACGAGGACTCGGCGTCGCGATCGCGACTCACGACATGAACCAAGCAGAGCGCGTCGCCGACCGTGTTGCAGTGATGCTTGAGGGGCGACTTATCGAGTTCGGTCCCGCCGACCGTGTGTTCACGAATCCCGAAGATCCCCGTGCACGGAAGTTCATCGACGGAGAACTCGTCTACTGAATCGGAAATACGAACAAGATTCTAAATCCCTACCGAGTAGATCATAGATAATGAATGAAACGAGTGGGCAGGGGCGTGCCGCCCTCGTACGGGACGATGTAGAACTCGCCGAACGAGACGTCACCTTACTCCGCGAGATCGACGAAACAGGCTCCGTCGCGAAGGCATCGACCAATCTGGGTCGATCACGTGCACACGATCTGTCCCGTATCGAGGAACTCGAGTCGGTGTTTGGCGGGCTCGTTGAACGGCACCGTGGGGGGAGCGGTGGGGGTGGAAGCAAGTTAACCGACAACGCGAAACAACTGCTAAATCAGTACGAACGGCTTCAAGTCGCGCTCTCAGTGACCGCACAAGTTCCTGAAACAGTTCTCGACGGGACGGTCTCATCGACCGCAGGTGAACTGGCGGACGTAACGACGAGCGTCGGAACCGTACACGGCCTCCATGATGGCGTGACCGTTGCGGATCCCGTCCACGTTCGGGTTGGGGCTGACTCGATCACGATCCTCGATAGCGCGGCTGATCGAGGCCCCGATTCAACGAGTGCGAGAAATCGCGTGTCCGGGACAATTACTGGGATAGCGCAGGGTGAAACCGTGTACACGGTGGATATCGACGTCGGCGGCACTGTGTTTCGAGCCCTGGTGACGGATGACAGCGTCGATCGACTCGAGTTGGCTGCGGGACGTGAGGTCGTACTCACGTGGAAGGCAACAGCGACACGGCTCGTTCACGGCGTTTGAGGACGGCTCCAAAGCCCATGACGGAAGGCAAGGAACATCGTCAACGATCCTGTGGATGTCGTGTCGTCGTCGTGTCGTCGTCGTGTTGCAGTCGTGTCGTCGTCGTGTTGCAGTCGTGTCGTCGTCGTGTCGCAGTCGTGTTACCGTCGCGGCGTCCTCGCCATGAGGGAGCCAACTCCGACAGAGCTCTCGTCGTCCACGCCCATACTGTATTTCACTATTGTGGAATCACCGCACAATATTAATACGTGCCGAGACGAACGTTCACCTGTATTCATGACTGAACCCGACATCGAGGTAACGGAGACGGTCGATGCCCGCGGAGCCGCCTGTCCCGGTCCACTGATGGATCTCATCGGGAAGATCCGCTCGGTGGAGTCCGGCGACGTCGTCCTGCTGTTGAGCGACAACGACCAGTCGCTTACCGACGTGACCGAGTGGGCCGAGGAAGCCGGAAACGACCTTCTCGCGGTCGAGGAGCTCGAGACCCACCACGAGTTCTACGTGGAGAAAGCATGACCGATCACGTCGTGGTCGTCGGCGGTGGCACGGGCGGGACGGTGCTCGCGAACGATCTCGTCGAGCGCCTCGACGCGGAGCTGGACGACGGCGACGTTCGCGTCACGCTCGTCAACGACGATCCGGACCACGTGTACAAACCGGTGTGGCTGTACGTTCCGTTCGGGCAGCGGGAGCTGGACGACGCGCGACGGCCGCTCGCCGACCTCGTCGACGACCGAGTGGACCTCCGAATCGATCGCGTGACCGACATCGACACCGACGCACAGCGACTCCTCGTGGCGTCCGACGAGCGCCCGATCGAGTACGACGAGCTCGTGATCGCGACCGGGTCGACGCTGGCGCCCGAGGAGATCCCGGGGCTCGACGAGGGCGGGTACGACTACTACAGCGAGTCCGGTGCGACCGGGCTTCGGGAGGAGCTGCTCTCCGTTACCGAGGGACACCTCGTACTCAGCGTCATCGGGAGTCCACACATGTGTCCGGCCGCACCGCTGGAGTTCGTGTTCATGGCGGACGACTGGTTCCGACAGCGCGACCTCCGGGAGGACGTCGAGATCACCTACACGTATCCGATCCAGCGCGTCCACGGAAACCCCCACATCGCGGAGTGGGCCCAGCCGATAATGGAGGACCGCGATATCAACGTCGAGACGTTCTTCAACGCCGAGCGGATCGACCCGGACGAGAAGACGATCCACACGATGGAGGGGTCGGAACTCGAGTACGACCTGCTCGCCGCGATCCCGCCGCACAGCGGGATCGATCTCATCGCGGAGGCCGGACTCGGTGACGACGGATGGGTCGAGGTCGACAAGCACACCTTGGAGGCCGAACGGGCCGAGAACGTCTACGCGCTCGGCGACGCCGCCGACACGGGCGTCCCGAAGGCCGGGAGCGTCGCCCACTACCAGGCCGGGATCGTGAGCCAGCGGATCGCCAGCGACCTCCGCGACCGACCGGCGACGGCGAGGTACGACGGGAAGACGCTCTGTTTCATCGAGACGGGAATGGACGAGGCGTCGTTCGTCGAGTTCGACTACGAGAACCCGCCGGCACCGGCCCCGCCGTCCGAGAAGCTCCACTGGTCGAAGCTGGCGTACAACGAGTCCTACTGGCTCACCGCACGGGGGCTGCTCTGACCATGGCCGACGGACCCACGTCCGACTCATCGGCGACCGAACGCGACGAGCTGGCGGCGGCGATCGCGGAGAACCCCGAAGCGGTCGCCGCGTTCGTCGAGCGGCTCGACGCCGTCAACGAGCTGTTGGACGTCGTGGCGCTCGGTGAGGGTGCGCTCACGGACGAGATGGTCGTCGAACTCGCGGGGACGACCGCGACGCTCGCGGAGTCCGCGGACGGTCTCGCAAGCGAGGAAACCGTCGAGCTGGCCGAAACGGTCGGAACGAACGGGGCGGAGCTCCGGGAAGCCATGGAGACGCTGATCACGCTGCAACGGAGCGGGACCTTGGACGAGCTCGCGGAGATCGCCGAGGTGGGATCGTTGGCGACCGCCGCGCTCGACGACGAGATGGTCCGCTCGCTCGCCGGCACCGGTGCCGCACTCGGGGAGATCGCGGACACGGCGGCTTCCGATGACACCCGTGACGGCGTCCGGACGCTGCTCGAAGGAGTCGGGACGGCAGAGTCGGCCGAGCCGGACCCGGTCGGCCCGATCGGGCTGCTACGCGAGAGTCGGGACCCGGAGGTCCAGTACGGGCTGGGCTACGTGCTCGCGATCGCGAAGGCGATCGGGCGGACGCAGGCGGCGTCCGACGACGCCTGACGGGCCCGAGCGTCGGTTTCGCGCTTACTGGAGGTGTCCTTCCTCGCGGAGCTGTTCGGCCTCGCTTTTCTCGTAGCGCCACGCGATGTCGCCTTTCTCGTCCTGCCAGTCCCACGGCTCCACGAGCACGATGTCGTCCTCGCGGATCCAGATCCGCTTTTGCATCCGGCCGGGTATCCGTGCCGTTCGCTCTTTACCGTCCGCACAGCGGACTTTAACGCGGTTCGCTCCAAGCATCTCAACGACCTCGGCGAACACCTCGTCGTCGTCGGGCATCCGGAGGTCACGTCGACCGTCGCCGTCTCCGTCGCTCATGCGTATGCGCCGATACGTGTCTCGGAAGTTAAAAGGACCACTCTCTTCGTCCGGCGTTCGGCACCGAAACGCGATCGACTCGACCGCCCCTTTTAACCGATCGTGAGGGAAACGCCTGGATATGCGAAACGCACTCGGACTCGAAGGGCTCGTCGGCGTCGGCGTCGTCTTCCTCGCGGTCGCACTGTTGACGGTCCACGACCCGATCGTCGGCGCGGGCGTGATGATCCTCCTCGCCGGTCTCGCACTGATCGCGAAGGGGGTCGCGGACTCCGTGATGGGCGCGTTCGGGCTGAACTGAGGGCGCTCGACGCCGGCTCGAGTCCGGTTCACTCGACGACGGCGTCGAGCGCCTCGCGAACCGCGTCTCGATAGGCGTCGCCGCTCCCGTATCCGATCCGTGCCGCCCAGACGTCGCGGTATGAGGGATGCAAAAGCGGGATCAGGGTCGGCCCCCCGACTTCATCGGCGGCAGCACCGTCGCTTCCGCGGTGCCCGTCGCTCCCGCGGTGCTCGTCGCTTCCGCGGTGCTCGTCGACGGCGAGGTCCACGGAGAGCGGACGGAGAACGGCATCGAGGAAGCCGTCGGCGACGTCCTCGATCGACGGTCCCGCGAGCGCGAGAACCGACTCGGTCGCGTGCTTGCCGGTGGGACAGACGACCGCGGGACCGACGGTCGCCAGTTCCGTTCGCAGGTGGTCGCGACAGCGACGGAGCTCCGTCGCCGTCGGCTCGCGGTTCGTTTCTCGGTCGGCGTCCGGGTCGCGCGGGAAACACTTCACGGCGTTGGTGTAGTACACCCGGCCCTCGTAGCCGCAGTCCGCGAGCAGCCGCCGGACCCGACGACCGGAGTGTCGGGACGTGTACGCGAATCCCGTCAGGTTCCCGCCCCGCCACCGTTCGGCGTTCGGATCGCCCGCGGCGGGAGCCTCGCCCACGACGACGACGTCGGCATCCAGCGGACCGTTTCCCCACGCGATACGGGTACGGCAGTCCACGAGCGCCGGACAACGCACACAACCGGGTTCGAGGACCCGTCGAGCGGAAGGGAATCGAAGATCGTTCGTTGCGTCGCCGGGGGTGGTCTCGTCCGTCGGATCGTCGGGGGTGGTCTCGTCCGATTCGTCGGCGGTCACGTCGCTTCGTGGGCACGCGCCGCCGATAGCTCCTGCGAAACGTTCATAACTGACGGCCGCCGTTCGCCTGTATGGAGAAGTGGACCGCGTTCGCTGCCGAACTGCTCGAACTCGTCATCGTCGTCGTCGGGGCCGGAGCCGCATCGGTTGCCGGCGTCGCGCTCGAACGTTTCGGGTTCACCGCGGTGACCGGCGGTGACACCGTTGTCGGTGCCTGGGCCGTCGGCATGGGACTGCTCGCGCTGTACGTCGGCATCGTTGCGCTCGGCTACGAACAGGCTCTCCCGCGGCTCCGATCGCTTTCGGACGCGGAGTAGCGGACCCCCGTCTTTTTAGGTCGTCCCGCTGTTGTGAGCCGCATGGACAGCGTACTCTCCGACTGGCTGCTCGGTCTGATCGCCGCCCTCCTCGCAGTACTCGTGTTGGACACGACGGGGCAGGAGTTCCTCGCCCCGCTCGATCCGATCGCGAACGTGCTCGCGCTCCTCACCTTCCTCTCGTTCGTCATTCTGACCGGCGCGTTCCTCGTGTACACGGCCTCCTTCCGGGACGAGTAGCCGAGATCCTCTCGAGCCACCGGCGTCGACCGAACCCACCTTTTTGAGGGTTGCCAACGAGCCGTCGGTATGGAGTACACGACCCTCGGAAGCACCGGAACGACCGTCTCGAAGATCTGTCTCGGCTGTATGAGCTTCGGGGATCCGGAGTGGCGAGAGTGGGTACTCGACGAGGAGGCGGGCATCGAGCTCGTCGAGCGCGCGCTCGAACTCGGTGTGAACTTCTTCGATACCGCCAACATGTACTCGAACGGCGAATCGGAGCGCGTCCTCGGCAAGGCCCTGGACGGGCACCGCGAGGAGGCCGTCGTCGCCACGAAGGGGTACTTCCAAATGGACGATGCGAACCCCAACTCCGGCGGGCTCTCGCGGAAGGCGATCGAGCAGGAACTGGAGAACAGCCTCGACCGACTCGGGATGGAGACGATCGACCTCTATCAGATCCACCGGTGGGACGACGAGACGTCGATCGAGGAGACGCTGGGAGCGCTCGACGACGCCGTTCGCCGCGGAAAGGTACGGCATCTCGGCGCGTCGTCGATGTGGGCCCACCAGTTCGCCGAGGCGCTCCACACCTCGGAGGCGAACGGCTTCGATCGGTTCGTCACCATGCAGAACCACTACAACCTCGTGTATCGGGAGGAGGAGCGCGAGATGCTCCCGTACTGTGAAGAGAAGGGAATCGGCGTGATGCCGTGGAGCCCGCTCGCGCGGGGCTATCTGACGCGACCGGACGAGGAGATAGACGCGACGCTGCGCGGCGAGACGGAAGAACACATATATGACCACCCGTACCGGGAGGGCGGCGGTCGGGAGATCAACGAGCGCGTCGAGGAACTGGCGGCCGAGAACGGCGTAAAGATGGCCCAGATCGGACTGGCGTGGCTGTTCCAAAACGAGTTCGTCGAGACGCCGATCGTCGGAACGACGAGCATCGAGCACCTCGAGGACGCGGTCGAAGCCCTCGACGTCGACCTCTCGGACTCGGACGTCGAGTGGTTAGAAGAGCCGTACGAGCCGGTCCGGGTGTCCGGCCACGAGTGAGTCGTCACCGACGTTCGACCGCGACTGCAACTCAGCCACGGATACCCGATCCAGTGTAACCGGAGCAACAACCCTTTTCGGACGGGACCCCGAACCGTGAGTCATGACGGACGACGAGGCCGAGACGGCCGACGACGAGTCGACTGACGAGGAACCGAGCGGTGCAACGAACGGCGACGACGAGGAGAAGTCCTTCCGCGAGCGCGTCGAGGAGATCCGGGAACGGCGTGAGGAGGAACGCGAGGAGGGCGACCGTCCGAGTCCCGAGGAGATGATGGGCGGCGGTGGCGGCCCGCCCGGCATGGGCGGCGGCGGCGGTGGCGGCAACCCGTTCGCACAGATGATGTCCGGCATGATGGGTGGCGGTCCCGGCGGCGCGGGCGGGCCCCCCGGCATGGGCGGCGGTCCCGGCGGGCGCGAGGAGGGACGCGACGAGGCCGGAAACGAGGAGCTGGTCCGCGAGGTGCGCCAGCTCCGCGACGAGGTCCGTGACGCGACCCGACAGCTCCAGCGGATCGCGCAGGCGCTCGAGGACGACTGACGGGAGCAAGCGCGGAGTTCTCCGCGATCGAGCGCGAACGTCTCCGCGAGCGCGAACTTCTCCGCGAGCGGTACTACTAGGGAGTCACGGCGCGACCGGGAGATATGGCAGACGCTCTGACGACGACGCCGTTCGATCACGAGTACCGCGGCTGTGACGTGTTGTACGGACGCGGTCGCATAGGCGATCTGGAGGCGTACCTCGGCGAGGCGGGACTGGAGCGGGCGCTCGTCGTCTGCGGGTCGAACGTCGGCGCGAACGAGACGCTCATGGGGTCGGTTCGTGAGGGGCTCGGGGAGCGATTCGTCGGCGTGTTCGACGGGACGACGCCGGACAAGCTCGTCGACTCGGTGTACGACCTGCTCGACGCGGTCGCGGAGACGGACGCGGACGTCCTCGTCGGCGTCGGCGGCGGAAGCAGCCTCGACATCGCTCGCCAGGCGAGCGTGCTCGCCGCTGACGGGCGGTCGCTCTCCGATCTTCGGGCCACCGCGGCGGCCGAGGGCCGGGTCGAACAGCCGTCCGGAGCCGACCCGGAGCTTCCCGTCGTGGTCGTTCCGACGACGTTCGCGGGCGCGGACCTCTCCGACGGCGGGACGCTCGTCGTGACGCCCGTCGAGGAGTCGCCGACCGACCAGCCCGTTCTGATCAGCGGGTCGGCGATGCCGATCGCCGACGTCGTCGACCCGTCGCTGTTCGAGACGACGCCGCGAGGTGCGCTCGCCGGATCGGCGATGAACGGGTTCAACAAGGGAATCGAGACGCCGTACGCGAGAGACGCGTCGGCGATAAGCGACGCGACGGCGATCCACGGACTGCGCTACTTCGGCGAGGCGTTACCGAGGGTCGCAGGCGACGACGATGCCGTTGCCGACGCGGATCCCGCGGCGATGGACCGGGCCGCCCTCGGTGCGCTGCTCGTCCAAGTCGACCGCAAGGTCTCCGTCATCCACGCGTTCGGGCACGGGTTCTCCCGACGGTACGACGTCCAGCAAGGCGACGTCCACGCGGTGCTCGCCCCGCCGGTCCTCCGATACGTCTTCGGCTCGGTCGACGGGAACCGTCGGGCGCTGGCGGCCGGGCTCGGCGTCGACGTCGAGGGGCACAGCGACGACGAGATCGCGGACCGCGTCGTGGACGCCGTTGCGGCCGTCCGGGACGGAATGAACCGTCCCGATCGAGCCCGCGACCTCCCCGAGACCAGCGAGGAGGACGTCCCCGAGATCGCCGCGTTCATCCTCGACGACCCGATGATGGCACGGGCACCGTCCGGGCTCGATCCGACCGTCGAGGAGATCGAGTCGGTACTTCGCGAGGCGTGGTGACGGCGCAACGGCGTTCACGATCGGGGCCTCGCACCGGCATCATCGACCGATCCGAGCCTCGCACCGACATCGTCGGCTGAGCCGGACCTCACACCGGCATCGCGACTACTCCTCGGGGAAGATGCTCTCGGGAACGTACGCGGAGACGGTCCAGTTCGGCGCGTCGACGACCTCGCTTATCTTCAGGTCCATCGCCGCCGAACAGAGGATGTACGCCTCTCCGCGGGTCAGGCCCCTGTGCTCGGCGAGGTGGTCGATCATGTGTTTCGTCGCCTTCTTGGTCGCGTCCATCAGGTCGTCCGAGATCCCCGTCGTCCCGTACATCGGCTCGTCGCCGCCGGTCGGCGTGAACGGGCCGGTCGTCTCGAACTGCGGCTGTTCGATCGCCATGTCCGTCCGGACGGAGAGGCGGGCGGTGACGAACATCGGGGCCTCGATGCCGGTGACACACACCTCGCCGTCGCCCTGTGCGGCGTGACAGTCGGCCGTCGAGAACAGGCCGCCGGCGACCTCGACCGGGAGGTACAGCGTCGACCCCGCAGTCAGGTGTTTCACGTCCATGTTGCCGCCGGTCGAGCGCGGGGGAAGCGTGTCGTGTGCGCCGTCCTCGCCGGGTGCGAGGCCGACGACGCCGGGGAACGGATCGAGCGGGACCTCGATCCCGTTCACGAAGTGGCCGACGTCCCCTTGTAGGTCCCAGACGTGGACGCCCGCCTCCGGGAACTCCTCCGGAAGCAGACCGAGCCCCATCTCGCCCGGCAGATAGCCGGTGTACCCCCAGCCCTTGTGCTGGAAGTCGAGCAGATCGACCTGGAGCACGTCGCCCGGCTCCGCGCCCTCGACGGCGACGGGTCCAGTCAGGGGGTGAACCGGATCGAAGCTGACGTTCGCGAAGTCGTCGACCGTCGAATCCACGTCGAGCTGGCGGTCGACGGCGTCGCGACATTCGAACCTGACGACGTCGCCGTCACCGACCGTGAGGACCGGGTCGAGCGAGTTGTCCCAGACCCGATGAATGTTCTCCTCCGCGTCCGAGAGGCGGTGATCGACCGTGTAGTCGCGCTTCGAGGCGTCGGCGTCCGCCGGCCCGGTATCGTGGTGTGTCATACGTAATCACCCGACGTATCGGCGGCCGAGAACTTAAAAGCGGACGCCGCTCTCGGAATTCGGCTCGTCTCCGGTGACCGCGCTTCGATCCCTGTGGTCGCCTCGAGGCGTCACTCGGTTCGTCCGCACCCGACACTGCAGGGCGTAGCCGTTTCCCACGGTGAGACGCACTCGTTTCTCACGAACGTCCATGAACACCTTGTATATTTTTGAGTGCGTATAATGACCATAGGGATAACGTTAAGGTCGATCCTGCGATCCCTATAGGTATGGAAACGCGGAAAGTCCAGCGGCTCGGTCCGTCGACGCTGGCGATGACGCTGCCGGCTGAGTGGGCACAGGAACACGGGGTGAACAAAGGCGATGAGGTGTCGCTTCGGATGGGCGGGAAGGGGACGCTGACGGTGCTTCCGGAGTCGGTGAGCTCCGAGGAGTCGGAGGCGATCATCAGCGCCGACAACCTCGACGCCGGCGCGCTCGAACGCGCGATCGTCGCACAGTACGTGCTCGGACGGCGCGTGATCCACGTCACCAGCGAGGGCGCGCTCGACAGCGACCATATCAACGCCGTTTATAAGGCGGAGACGCAGCTGATGGGTCTCGGCGTCATCGAGGAGACGCCGGAGGACATCGCGATCCGGTGTTCCGTCGACCCGGAGGACTTCACGCTCGACAACCTGCTCGAACGGCTGGAGAACACGGGATCGACGATGCGTGGCGAGGCGGTGAAGGCGCTCGCACACGGCAATCCCGACCTCGCACAGCGCGCGCTCAACCGCGAGCGGCAGGCGAACAAGATCTTCGTCCTGCTCTTACGCCTGATCTTCACGGCCTACCAGAACCCCAATCTCGCCCGCGCGGTCGGGTTAGAGGAGGGGTTCCCGCTCATCGGCTACCGCTCGGTCGCGAAGAACCTCGAGCTCACGGCGGACAACGCGGAGGACATCGCCGATATCGTGATGGAGGCGGAGGGCCACACCCTCGACGTCGACAGCGCGACGATGCGGCAGATCCGCGAGTTCACCGATCAGGTGGACGAGCTCACCGCGCTCGCGGTTCGTGCCGTCGTCGAACGCGACTACGACCTCACCGTTCAGTGTCGCGACCTGTTCACGAAACTGGAGGACCGCGAACAGGAGATCCTCGATCAGCTCCCGGACGACCTCGACAACGACGTTCTGTTGATGACTCGGGAGGTACTCGTCAGCCTTCAGCACACCGCCGAGTACGCCATGCGAAACGCGGAGATCGCGGCCAACCTCGCGTTGAACGAGGAGTCGGACCACGTCGAGATCATCTAGTCGGTCCACGTCGAGGTCGTTCGACGACCGGAGGCCGATCCCGTTCCGCGTTGCCACGGTTCGTATGAACTAAGTGCCTGCCCGGAAATTTTCCGGTATGAGCGAGGGATCCATCGAATCGGACAAGGGGTTGGGCGTGATGATCGCGTTCTCGGCGGTCGCGCTCGTCGGGGCGGTCGCGATGTACGGAGCGCCGACGCAGCTGGGTCGTGCGTGGGGGTTCGGTGCGGCGATCCTCTTCGCGCTGCTCGCGGTCATCGCCATCCAGCTGTTCGACTAACGAGAAACGGTTAAGGCCGTTTGACACCTACTTTCCGACGATGACGGAGTACACCGATGAGGAACGGCGGATCCTCGCGTACCTCACGGACAGCGTCTCCCGCGGCGAGCGGTACGTCCGCTCGAAGACGATCGCCGACGCCATCGGTCTCACCGCAAAACAGGTCGGCTCCCGCCTTCCCCGTCTCGCCGAGAAGTCCGACGACGTCGACATCGAGAAGTGGGGCCGCGCGCGGTCGACGACGTGGCGCGTCACACAGGGCTGATCGGAGCGCTGTCGGCTGTACGATCTGACGGTCGACTACCTTCCCGTCCGTCTCCCCTCCTCCCGTCCGTCTCCCCGCCCCGACTCCATCCCTTTTAATTCCTCCCGTGCGAACGCAGAGACATGACCGTCCGAGTCTCCCGGACGTTCGAGTTCGATGCGCCCGCGGCGGACGTGTGGGCGTTCATCTCGGACGCGGAGCAGCGTGCAGGCGCGATAAGCGTGGTCGAAACGTTCGAGGTCCACGGGGAGGGACGAGCCACGTGGCACGTCGCACTCCCGATCCCGATGATCCGTTCGACGATTTCGGTCGAGACCGAGGAGGTCGAACGCGAGCCGCCGACCCGAGTGAAGTTCGTCGGTACGTCGAAGGCGTTCCGCGTCACGGGCGAACACACGATCACGGAGACGGAGTCCGGCTGTCGGCTCGCGAACGAGTTCGTCGTCGACGGAAGGCTCCCGGGCGTCGAGTCCTTCTTCAAGCGGAACTTCGAGACGGAGTTGGACAACCTCGAAGCCGCGCTCCGAGCGTCGGTGGGGGCGAACGCATGAACCTCGCGTGCGTCCAGTCCGCCGTCGAGGGCGGCGCGGTTTCGAACAACGTCGACCGCGCGATCGACCGAGTCCGCGAGGCGGCAGCGAACGGCGCGGACCTCGTGGTGCTCCCGGAGCTGTTCGACGTCGGCTACTTCGCGTTCGACGCGTACGACCGTGCGGCGGAGGGTCTCCGCGGTCCGCGACTGGAACGGTTCGCCGACGTCGCCGCGGACGCGGGCGTCGCCGTCCTGGCGGGGACGATCGTCGAGGACCTCGCCGCATCCGCGGCGGACGGCGTCGACGTCCCGGCGGACGAGGGGCTGGCGAACACCGCGGTGCTGTTCGACGCGGCCGGGGAGCGGCGACTCGTCTATCGGAAACACCACCTGTTCGGGTACGGCTCCGAGGAGACCGATCGAATGGTTCCCGGCGAGCGAGTGCCCGTCGTCGAGGTCGACGGCGTCCGGATCGGCGTGACGACGTGTTACGACCTCCGGTTCCCGGAGCTGTACCGGGGCATGGTCGACGACGGCGTCGAGTGCGTGCTCGTTCCCAGCGCGTGGCCGTACCCGCGGGTCGAACACTGGCGCACCCTCGGACGGGCCCGCGCGATCGAGAGCCTCGCGTACGTGGCGACCGTCAACGGGAGCGGTCGGTTCGGCGACGACGCCCTCTGCGGACGGACGTCCGTGTACGACCCGTGGGGGACGACGCTCGCGTCGTCGGGCGAGGAGCCGACGACGGTGACCGCCGATATCGACCCGGCGCGCGTGACGGCGGTCCGAACGGAGTTCCCGGCGCTGCGTGACCGTCGGTGACTGACGGGGACGAGACACAAGGGACGTCGGCTGTGACGGGGCGCGAGGACGTCGGCTGTGGCGGGACGCGAGGACGTCGGGCGGACGGTGGCGAACCTCCTACCTTTATACCCGTCAAGCCCATACCGATCTCTGCCGAGGTCCGACGCTTTTCTCGTCGGAGTTTGGCATTCAAACCGCGCCCGTCCCGACCGTTCGGGCGGCCCGGGCTACACGCAGTTGGGGGTCCGCTGCTCCGGCCCGTCCCGCCCGACACTCGCCTCCCGTTTCACACCACCGCTCTCGATCGTTCCTGCTCGTTTCCCGACCGTTTCTCGACAGAGCCTCGATAGGACCTCGTTCGCCGACGTCGACCGCGGGTTCTGGCTTCGGGACGACCCGCTCCCACACCGCCTCCCACACCGCCTCCCGAGGCCGACTCCGTTTCACAGTCGCGAGACGTGTCGCTCGGTGGAGCGCTCACGGGAACAGTGCGATCGCTCGCGCTATCAGCGTCGATCGCGCACTACGAGCGTCGATTCATCACTGTGCTCGGTCGACGAACTCCCGTCGGACCTTCTCGATCTTCGGGTCCGCGTGGAACGTACAGTACGCGTCGCCGGGGTTCTTCTCGTAGTAGTTCTGATGTTTCTCCTCGGCGCGGTAAAACGTCTCCAGCGGTTCGATCTCCGTGACGATCTCGTCGTCGTACACGCCCTCGGCGTCGAGCTGCTCGACGTACGCCGCCGCCGTCTCGGCCTGCTCGGCGTCGTGTGTGAGTACGATCGATCGGTACTGGCTCCCCACGTCCGGGCCCTGGCGGTTCAGCTGTGTCGGGTCGTGAACCGTGAAGAACACCTTGAGAACGTCCGCGTACGCGAGCTCGTCTCCGTCGTACGCTATCTGCACGACCTCGGCGTGGCCGGTCGATCCGGAGCAGACCTCCCCGTACGTCGGGTCGTCGGCGTGGCCGCCGGCGTATCCGGAAGTGACGTCGACGACGCCGGGAAGCGCCTCGAAGGCCGCCTCCACACACCAGAAACAGCCGCCGCCGAGCGTCGCGATTTCGGTCCTCGTCATGCACGCACGTAGGCGGGCAACCCCTAAAGGGGCGTCGGCAACGTCGACACGAAGAGGCGTCGGCAACGTCGACAGCGAACGGTAGACCTTTGCCGTCCCCCGCGCGAGCGATCCGTATGGTTACGCTGGGACTGGTCGTCGCGCAGTTCAACGACTCCGTGACGGAGCCGATGGCCGAAGCGGCTCGCGAGGCGGCCGCACAGCGGGACGCCGTGATCGCCGACGAGGTCGCGGTTCCGGGCGCGTACGACAGCCCGCTCGCGGCCGATCGGCTGGCGCGGCGGACGGAGATCGACGCCGTCGTCGTCGTCGGAGCGATCGTCACGGGCGACACCGACCACGACCGCGTGATCGCCGAGGCGGCCGCAACGAAGCTGACGGACGTCAGCCTCGACCGGGACACCCCCGTCACGTTCGGCGTGAGCGGTCCGGGGATGTCCGGCGCGGAGGCCCGCGAACGGATCGACAAGGGAGCGGACGCCGCACACGCCGCGATGGACCTCGTGGAGGAACTCGAATGACAGACGCATACGACTTTTCAGACCGGATCGGACGCGTAGAGCCCAGTGCGACGCTGGCGATATCGAACCTGGCCGCCGAAAAGGAGGCGGAAGGCGCGGACATCGTCGACCTGTCGGTCGGCGAGCCCGACTTCGACACCCCCGCGAACATCGTCGAGGCCGGCAAGGACGCCCTCGACGCCGGCCACACCGGCTACACCTCCTCGAACGGGATCCCGAAACTGCGGGAGGCGATCGCGGCGAAGCTCCGCGGCAACGGCATCGACGCGAGCGCGGACGAAGTGATCGTCACGCCCGGCGGAAAACAGGCGCTGTACGAGGTCTTCCAGACGCTGATCGACGACGGCGACGAGGTCGTCCTCCTCGATCCCGCGTGGGTGTCCTACGAGGCGATGGCGAAGCTCGCAGGGGGCGACCTCTCCCGCGTCGACCTGGCCCCGCACGGGTTCCAGCTCGAACCCGCGCTCGAGGAGCTCGGCGCGGTCGTCTCCGATGACACCGAGCTGCTCGTCGTCAACTCCCCGTCGAACCCGACCGGCGCAGTGTTCTCCGAGGAGGCCCTGGAGGGCGTCCGCGATCTGGCGGTCGAACACGACGTGGCGGTCATCTCCGATGAGATCTACGAGCGTATCACCTACGGCGTCGAGCCGACGTCGCTCGCGAGCCTCGACGGGATGGCGGACCGCACGGTGACGATCAACGGCTTCTCGAAGGCGTTCTCGATGACCGGATGGCGGCTCGGCTACCTCCACGCGACCGACGAGTTTGTCGGTCAGGCGGGGAAGCTCCACTCGCACTCCGTGTCGTGTGCGGTCAACTTCGTTCAGCACGCGGGCGTCGAGGCGCTCGCGAACACGGACGAGGCGGTCAGCGAAATGCGCGACGCGTTCGCGGACCGCCGCGACCTGCTCGTCGACCTGTTCGACGAACACGGGATCGACGTCGACGTCGGCGACGGCGCGTTCTACATGATGCTCCCGGTCGGTGACGGCGAGCGAGCCGACGACCAGGCGTGGTGTGAGGCCGCCATCGAGGAGGCCTCCGTCGCGTGTGTCCCCGGAAGCGCGTTCAACGCGCCCGGCTTCGCGCGGATCTCGTACGCCGCCAGCGAGGAGCGACTCCGCGAGGCCGTCGACCGGCTCGTCGCGAACGACCTATTATAAGTGGGTCACCGCCCTTCGGCGGGTATGGGTGCGGAGACGAAACCGGACGGGACGGAGCTACTACAGCTCTCGGTCGACGTCCGACATCCGGGCTGCTGGACGCTGGAGGCGACCGCGGGGAGCGACGTCGGGCTCATGGGGTACGGGACGACGCGGCTTCCCGGCTCGGGGTCGTACGTCGGGTATTACACCGCGTTCGGGAACTCGCGGGACGCCGTCGAGGAGCTCATCGAAACGATCGGCGAGGCCGACCGGGTTGCCGATGCCGTCGAACACGCGTACGGCCCCGACGTCGCTCCAGTCACTCGTAACCTCGTGGTTCATACGGGCTCGGGCGGCGGGATGCGTGAGACGTTTCGCTCCCGCGGCTTTCTCCACCTCGGACCGACGTATCACCGCGACGGTTCCGAACGGCGGAGCCTGCTCACGCGCGGCGATCGCGAGACCGTCTCCCGGACGCTCGCGGCGATCGAAGCCGAACACGACGCCGATCTCGATCTCCGAAGCATCGCGTCAGTCGGTGCCGCGGGCGGTTCGGCGGTCGCCGCGCCGTCGCCCGCGATCTCGGTGCGACAGCGAGAGGCGTTCCGTCTGGCCCGGAAACGGGGATACTACGAGTATCCGCGGGAAGCCGACGCCGAAGCGATCGCCGACGAACTCGGCATCACGAAGTCGACGTTCCTCGAACACCTCCGAAAGGCCGAACGGACGCTACTCGCGAACGCACCCGTTCACTGATCGGTCACCGTGCGGCCGGGTCCGATTCCGTGGTCTCGTCGGCGTTCTCCGTCGAATAGTTGTATCGCAGTAGGACGCCGAGAGCGACCACGATCGCGGCGATACCTCCGAACACGACGAAGAACGTCTCGGGTGTCGCGTACGTCAGAACGACGCCGGCGAACGCCGCGCCGACCGCGCCGGCACCGTAGACGCCCAGATAGAAGTAGCCGAACGCGAGTCCGTGAACGTCCGGCGGGGAGTATTTCGCGAGCAGCGCCTGTCGGATCGGGGCGCTCATGTAGATCGCGAAGCCGAGCGTCCCACAGACGAGCAGCAGCAGCGCGAGTCCGGCGTCGGCCGCGGGGAAGAAGGCGATCGAGGCGACGACGAGGAGAAGGTACGTCCCGATCAGTGCGCGCTCGGTCGATCCGCGGTCGGTCCACTTTCCTCCGACGTACTGGCCGACGCCACCGAGCAGGAGGAGGCCGGCGTACACGTACTGGCTCGGCTCGAACGTTTCGCCGACGAGTTCGACCGGATCGAAGCGCGGGACTCCGGCCAGGATCTCCGGCAGGAACGAGAGCACGCCGCGCGCGTAGACGCCGTGGACCATCATGATCACGAACGCGACGACGAACCCGCCGGTAAAGAGGACCCGCGACTGCCGCAGGACGCCGAGGAAGTCGGTGAGGCCGGACTCGGTGGGGACCGACGTCGCGTCGTCGTCGATCCCCGCGGACTCGTCGAACTCGACGGTCGCCGCCAGGAGGACCGCGACGAGTGCGGGGAACGCGAAGAGGGCGGCGACCTGTCGCCACGGGAGAAACGTCAGGAGGACGGCCGCGGCGAAGGGACCGAGCGCGGTTCCGACGTTTCCGGCCACCCCGTGGTACGCCAGCGCGGTTCCCTGTTCCTCAGTGCCCCGAGTCAGAAGCGACAGCGCCGCGGGGTGATAGAGGCTCGACGCCGCCCCCCACACGAACAGCGCGACCGCCAGCGCTTCGATCGTTGGCGAGACACTGATGAGGAGAAACGAGATACCCATTCCGAGGATCGACGCCATGACCAGGGCCTTCGAGCCGTACTCATCGGCGAGAACCCCGCTGACGACAGCGCCGAGGCCGATGAGCGCGAGTCCCACCCCGACGAGCGTGCCGATCACGGCGGCGGAGACGTCGAAAACCACGAGCCAGACCACGATGAATAGGGGGATCGTGAGTTCGTATAGGTGAAACGTCAGATGGGCGATCATCGCGAATCCGGTGATCGCCCGGTCGTTTCCGTTCATCGCGAAGAGATGATCCCTCGAACGGGAATAGTTACCCCCCGCACATGCGCGGTATCGCTCGCGTCGTGGACGCCGCACTCGCCGAACCCGGCGCGCCGCTCGGAGGTGGCAGCGGGCGTGCTCACTCCTCGACGAGGAGGCTCTCGCCGTCGAGTTCGCTGCCGTCGACGTCGACGTCCATGCGATCGAGGATCGTCGGCGTCAGGTCGTATAGGTCCGCACCGTCGACGTCGACGTCGGCGGTCGTGTACAACAGCGCGTTCTCGAACGTGTGCATCCCGTTTCGCGGGCCGGTGTCGAACGCCGAGTCCTTCGTCTTGAACCCCGACTTCAGGTCGTAGCCGTCGGCGGGGATGACGACCAGATCCGGGGCGATCTCCGTGTGGTCGCCGTCGAAGACGGTCTCGCCCTTCACGATCCGCTTGCAGACCTGCCGGCCGTCCGGGCCGGTCAGCGACTCGAGGTCGTCGATCAGTTCCTCGCGGACCGACTCGTACTCGGCGTCGGGGACGACGCCGTCGGGCTCTCGTCCCTCGAGGTTCAGATAGAAGCGGCCGGGAATGAGCGAGTAGGCGCGGGTGTCGTCGTCGACGTCGGAAAGCGAGTCGTGGTCGTCGGTCGCGTACGAGAGCCACCCCTCGTCGGCGAGCCACCGGTTGCAGTTCACCTCCCACTCCAGTTTCGTGAAGCCGTGGTCCGAGGCGACGACGAGCGTCGTGTCGTCGTCGAGCATCTCGCGGATCTCGCCGATATACTCGTCGAGCGTCCGGTAGAACTCGAGGAACTCCTCGGCGTACTCGCCGTCGGTGGCGTAGTCGCCGAACAGGAAGTGGTTCACCCGGTCCGTACTCATGTACACGCCGACGAAGAGGTCCCAGTCGTCCTCATCGAGGTAGTGCGTGAACACGTCGTGGCGGGCGGCGAGCGTCTCGTGGGCGTCCTCGATGAACGCGGTCCTGTCCTCGTCGTGGCCGAGCTCCGCGTTCACGTCGATCCGGTAACCGAAGCGTTCGAGGGTCCGCTGCACGCCGGGGTCGCTGGCGGCGTCCGCGAGGGACGGCGAGAGGAACCCCGACACCTGTCGCTGTATCCGCGTCGACGGCGGGAACGTGACGGGGACGTTGAGCACGGTCGCGTCGCGGCCGGCGTCGGTCACGCGGTCCCAGAGCCGGGTCGCTTTCACGTCCGCCCCCATCGGGACGTACGTCTCATAGGAGTCGACCTCGCGGTCCTGGAAGCCGTACACGCCCGTCGCGCCGGGGTTTCGACCCGTCGTCAGTGCGGGCCAGCAGGCGCTCGACTCCGGCGGAACGATACTGGAGATGCGGCCCGCGGATCCCTCCTCGGCGATCGCCGTCAGGTTCGCGAAGACGTCCGGGTGATCCTGCACGAGTTCGTACGGCACGCCGTCGATCCCGAGGAAGACGACGCGGTCGTCGTCGCCGCCGCGGAGTCGGTCGAACAGTCCCATCGTGTTCCGATCCCGGCGACGTTGGATAAGTAATCGTCCGGTAACGACCCGACTCGACGTGGAGCCGACCGAACACGTGGGTTAGTACGGACGTAACTTTACCCGTGTCCCGCCGATCGGTCGGCATGACGAGCGAGTTCCCGGCGTACGTCGACATCGACTACACGGATGGCGAGGGCGAGGAGCCGGCCGACTACCCGTCGCTCCAGCACAAGGTCGAGAAGGCGGTCGAGGTGACCCGCCACGGCCTCGAACAGTACGAGAACCCGGCCGTGATGTGGACGGGCGGGAAGGACTCCACGCTCACCCTCTACTTCATTACCGAGGTGGCCGAGGAGTTCGGCTACGAGAAGCCGACGGCGGTGTTTATCGACCACTTCCAGCACTTCGACGACATCACGGAGTTCGTCGAGCGCTGGGCCGACGAGTGGGGGATCGACGTCGTCTTCGCGCGCAACGACGACGTCGGCGCGTACGTCGAGAAACACGCGCTGGAACCCGGCGACGACATCCCCATCGGCGAGCTTTCCGAGCACAACCAGCACCACGTCCGGAACATCCTCGAGTACGACGAGGGGTCGTTCCCGTTCCTGTTGGACACCTACGTTGGCAACCACCTGCTCAAAACCGTCGCGCTCAACGACGCCCTCGAAGAACACGATATCGACGGCGTGATCTCGGGCGTGCGCTGGGACGAGCAGGAGGCGCGCGCGGACGAGACGTTCTTCTCGCCGCGCCACGATCCGGATCTGTTCCCACCGCACGACCGGATCCAGCCGATCCTCCAGTTCGACGAGCGGGACGTCTGGGACGCGTTCTGGCAGGTCGTCGTCCCCGACACGGTCGAGGCGTTCCCGGACGATGGATACGTCCCGCAGTCCGACGACGACCTGCCGGAGGGCGTCGAGCAGGCGGACGTCCCCATCTCACCGAAGTACTTCGCGGGGTTCCGCTCGCTCGGGAGCGAAGTGTCGACGGAGAAGACGACCGAGGAGCCCGCGTGGCTCCAAGACCTCGAGGGGACGACCGAGCGCGCCGGGCGCGCCCAGGACAAGGAGGACCTGATGGAGCGACTGCGGGATCTGGGCTACATGTAGCACAACATGTATCATGTGCGAGCGTGTACTGTCGAGTATGGCGACGGAAGGTACGCCCGAGGAAACCACGGTCAGCGACCGGGGGATGGTCACGATCCCGGCGGCCCTCCGCCGACGCCTGGACATCGAGCCCGGCGATAAACTCCGGTGGAACACCGACGAAGCGGGAAACCTCTCCGTGGAGGTCGTCAAGCAGCGCTACGGCGCGTTCGACGACTTCGAACCGGTCCCGATGGGGGGCGGTGGGTCCGAAACCCACGACCTCGCGGGTCACGAGGACGATCCCGCCTTCTCGGAGACCAACTGATGGCGGTCGCAGTGATCGATACAGGCGTTCTTTAATCAGCGAGAGAATCCCGCCGTTTACGGCGGGCGAGGATGTCACCGCCGCATACATGCAACGAGAAGGAATCGAACACCTCTACTCGTTCGACGACGACTTCGACGCGATCCCGGGGATCACTCGGTTGGAGACGCCAGACGACCCCTTCAACTGAATCGGTGGACCGGCTACGTATCGACGACAGATTCGTCTCCGTCCTCCGGTTTGTCACCCGCATCATCGGCCGACTCGTCGAGGCGGTCCGCGGCGCGGTCGCGGTCCTCGGGGGAGCCGACGTCGATACACCGCGTGACTTCGTCACGCGAGGTCCCGCTCGCTGCTCACGGCTTCGCCGTTCGCTATCGAGGGCTCCCTGAGGTCGCCCTCGCTTCGCTCGCGGGACCGCCAGCCGTCGAGACGGATCGCGTCGATGGTGCGGCCGGACTGGATGAGGAGATCGATCGCGTCCGGCAGCTCGTCCTCGCCGCGGTCGGAGGGCTGCACGAGGTGACACGCGTGGAAGATCGCGGGCGTGAACGTGAATACGGCGGCGCTACCCCTGATACTGTGGGTTCAGTCCTCGACGACCGCTTCCTCCTCGTCGCCGGCATCATCGTCGCCGGCATCATCGTCGCCGGCGTCCGCCTCACCGCCGGCCAGCTCGTCGAGTCGCTCCGCGGCGCGGTCGCGGTCCTCGGGGTAGCCGACGTCAATTCGCCAGCCGTCCAGCCGGATCGCGTCGATGGTGCGGCCGGACTGGATGAGGAGATCGATCGCGTCGGGGAGCTCGTACTCGCCGCGGTCGGAGGGCTGCACCAGGTGGCACGCGTGGAAGATCGCGGGCGTGAACGTGTAGAAGCCGGTCATCACGAGGTTGCTCGGCGGGTCGTCCGGCTTCTCGACGACCTCGGTGATCTCGCCGTACTCGTTGGTGTCGAGGACGCCGTATCTGCTCGCCTCCTCGTAGGGAACCTCCTCGACGAGGAACGCGGCGTCCGCGCGCTCCTCCTGTTGCCGGTTGGCCACGTCGCCGAGGTTCCCGCGGAAGACGTTGTCGCCGAGCATGAGCATGAAGTCGTCGTCGATGTGCGGTTCGGCCTGGAGGATGGCGTGCGCGAGACCGAGCTGCTCGCGCTGGTGGGTGTAGGTGATCGGGACGTCGCGGTAGGCGTCGCCGTAGCGATCGATGATCTGTTCGGCCTTGTAGCCGACGACGACGATCAGCTCGGTCGCCCCGACGTCGATGAGGTTGTCGAAGACGTCCTCGATGAGCGGCGTGCCGTTCACCTCGACGAGGACCTTCGGTTTGTCGTCGGTGAGCGGACGGAGTCGCGTGCCCTTGCCGGCGGCGAGTACGACTGCTTGCATGGGAGGAGGTGTCGGCCGGCGTGCAAATAGTTTGTGACGCGGGATCGGCGAGTGGTTCCTGAGCCGATCCGGTTCGTTCCGGAACCGACAGCCGTCCGGTGAGACGTCCGAGACGGATCGGCTCGGGAGCGGGGCGACGGTCACGCTGGAGACGAGAGCGTGCTGGGAACGATCCGAGGGTGGCCGCCCACCCCGTCCGTCAGCGTCAGCCGTCGGGATCGAGTCGCGGGATCGAACCGTCGTCGCCTCCGGTCGAACCGGTCAGATACTCCCGGTAGTAGCCGAGTCCGCGCATGCCGGTGAGGAACGTCGAGAGCGTGCCGAACGCGACGCGATCGCTCGCGGGGAGGTCGCGGTCGGGGCGTTTGATCCCCGAAGGTCGCGGCGGGACGCCGGGCGTGCCGTAGCGGTCGGGGTGGCAGCGCTGGAGCTGGCAGAGGCCGCGGCCGACGCGGCGGTCCTTCGCGGCGAGGTCGGCGATGGTGTTGCGGGTCGGGTGGTACATCGTGACGCGTTCCGCGAAGTGTTGGTCGTAGCCGGCGTCACGGACGCGGTTGCCGAACTCCTTGTCACCGCCGGACTCAAGGCGGTGGTCGAAGAGGCCGACGTCCGCGAACACCGCACGGCGGACGAACAGACAGCAGGTGGGGGCGAACTCCTGGCGTTCGAGATAGCCCTCGACCGGGAACCCGGTGTGGTGGTCGTAGCGCGCGGCGAGCGTGGGATCGTCGGGGAGCGTGAGCTCGACGCTACAGCCCATGTAGTCGGCGTCGATCGACTCGAACTCCGCAAGCGCGGTTTCGAGCCAGTCCTCTGGGACGGTCATGTCGGCGTCGACGAACGCGATCAGGTCGGCGTTCGTGTTGCGTATGCCGGTGTTGCGGGCGGCGTAGGAGGATTGGACGTCCGTCTCGTGATGGAGCGTGATCCGGTCGTCGTCGTACGAGCGAACGACGTCGGGAGTGCGATCGGTGGAGTCGTTGTCGACGACGTGGACTCGGTAGACTTTGTCCGTGGATTGGTCAAGTATAGAATCGAGCGTCAAACGGATCCCCTCTGGATCCTCGTACACCGGGATGACGATCGAGAGGACTGATTCGTGTGGCATTATAAGTGGATTCCGTCGATCGTTTTCCGTTCGTTCGTACGAAACGTGGTTACCGGTCAGGTACAAAAGGAATCCGAATCGATCGAACACTCGGACACGTAGTTCACCATCAATACACCGAAACGGTTTTTTTAAGACACGACGAGTCGCTCCACGTGAACGTCCTATACTATCTCGATTGGTTCCCGAAGCTCTCGCAGAGCTTCATCCTTAACGAGATATATTACCTCTCTAAGCGGGGTCACAACGTCGCTGTGTTCTCTTTAAATCGGCCTGATACGAACGTCGAACACGACGAGCTCGACGATATCGATATCGACATCGCGTATGCGGATGCTCCGTCGATCACGTCGGTCCCACGGACTCTGGTCGGTAGCCTCTTTGATGACAGATCGTCGTACGAATCGCCGGTGTCCGGCCCGAAGCGTCGACTCGGGACTCGGTTTTTAACGAAGCAATGTCTGGACTTCGTCGACACCTTAGAATACGATCTCGATCACGTGCACGCGCACTTCCTCCGGTGGAACAAGATCCCGGCCGCAACCGTTGCGAAGGATCTCGGGGTCACTTCGAGTCTAACTACTCACGCCTACGATCTGTACGCCTCTCCTGACGAGACGACATTGAAGACGGTGTGTGATTCCTTCGACACTATCCTCACGATCTCGGAATACAACGAGCGATTCCTAAACGTGGAGGTTAACCCTGACGCGGAAGTCAAAGTCGTCCGGATGGGGCTCCGGACTGAAAAGTTCGATCCGAGCATGGCCACGACGGGAAAACGGCTTCTGACGATATCACGGTTCGTGGAGAAGAAGGGGATCGAATACGCCTTATTAGCCGTCGCGGACTGTGTAGACGAGCATCCAGAGCTCGATTATCGGCTCATCGGTTCCGGTCCGCGTCGGGAGCGATACGAAACGCTCATTGAGCGATTGGGTATCGAAGACAACGTCACGTTCCTCGGATCAGTTAGCGACGAAACGCTGATCGAAGAGCTAGATCGTGCGAGAGCGTTCGTACTTCCGTGTGTGGTTGCTAAGGACGGAGACAGAGATGGAATCCCGGTTGCGATTATGGAAGCGATGGCAATGGAGACACCTGTCGTTTCGACGTACGTGTCCGGGATTCCGGAGCTGATCGAGGACGGTGAGAACGGATTTTTATGTTCTGAACGATCCGTACAGGAAATTAGTTCGGCAATGCGTAAGTGTATATCCCAAAAAACACAGTTACTGGAAAATGGTGCACGTGAAACCGTAATCCGACAGCACGATCTCGACACAGTCGGGCCCTCACTAACGTCGATATTCGACTAGGATGGGGAGTGTTGACTTTCGCAAACACTTACAATACACCGTAAAGTAGCCTAGTAAAAATGATCCATTAATGGAGCATATTAAATAGTCTGTTAACTAATATCGGTGATTTGTTGATTAGTACAGTAGTTCTCAACACGTGTTCTGGATAGTGTGGTAATTGGTTTTGATATTTTCTGAATGTGAACTTTATCTTTCGAACGTTGGTCCATTCTTGCAATCAAAGAGCGAGACGTGATCTGATAAATACCGACTAAATAATTCGTCTCCTACACTGTCGTAGAAAAGATAATGACAGGCTTTTTTATCTGTATCGTCGTATCGGTGACCAAGCGTTGCTGAGTCTCTCACCATGTCTTCATTTAACAAAGCCCGTGAAATCATCGCTGGAACACCTGCCGAAAAACCTGCACAGGCATTAGTGGACGCATATCGGATCGCAACACATTATCCGGTTAATAAACGATATGCGAGAAATCATAGTGATCTGCGGAACAAGGAGAAGATAATTTACGGAATTACTCCTCCTGCAAGACTTCGAAACATTGGCGATCACGCACAAGCAGTAGCTATTCACAACTGGATTTCCGAACACTTCGAAGAGTACTCGGTCCATGAAATGGATAAAGATCACTCCTACCGATACATAGACGGATTGAAATCAGTCACCTCGCCTGACGATCCGATTTTCCTCCATAGTGGCGGGAACATGGGTGACCGAGGAATGTGGTCCGAACAGGCCCGGCGTAAGTATATCGAAAAGTTTCAAAATAACACTATCGTATCACTTCCTCAAACAATATATTTCAGTGACACTAATGAGGGGCAGAAGCAGTTACAGAAATCAAAATCTATCTATAATTCTCACCCTGACCTAACGATCGTAGCTCGTGACGAGTATAGCTATGAATTCGCTCAAGAACATTTTCACGAGTGTAATGTACTTGTGGCACCGGATTTCGTCTTATCTCTTATATACGACTTAGATGTTGATCGTGAAAGGGATGTTCTCCTCTGTCTCCGTCGGGATGAGGAATCAATACTTTCGGAACGGGATCAAGGACAGATCGAGAAGCAATTCGAAGAAAATGAGGTAGACTATCTTAACTACGATACAACTCTATCTGATCCAATTCTCAAAGACGAGCGGGAAGAGACGTTAAAAGAAAATCTGAAGTTTTTCTCAGAGAGCGAAGTAGTTGTGACTGATCGATTCCATGGGATTATCTTTTCTGTCGTGACTGGACGACCTTGTGTGGCACTGAAAACCGTCGATCACAAAATTCCCGAGTCTATCAAGTGGTTCTCCGATCTGCCACAAGTCCGGCTTGCATCCGATCTTGAAG
This sequence comes from Halorubrum rarum, assembly GCF_048380895.1. Classification (NCBI taxonomy): domain Archaea; kingdom Methanobacteriati; phylum Methanobacteriota; class Halobacteria; order Halobacteriales; family Haloferacaceae; genus Halorubrum; species Halorubrum rarum. The sequence continues at coordinate 88,782 of NZ_JBLWMN010000009.1, forward strand.
AGGTAGTGGAGCTCGTAGAAACATTAAGACAAGTTGAACGAAGAACGATCGATTGGAATGAGCGCTATTTTCAGCCTTTAGCAGAGGATGTCAAGCAACGATTATGATTCGAAATAAGTTACGACGGATAGTTGAGTACACACCCTTATACGGCCGAATATTACTCAAGACGGAATATCCTATTACTGAGTATCGACTTCAACAACTGAGCACTGATGAGCTTCTAAGTATTCTTAAACACGAGTGCCACCGAATAGAAAAATCCATATATAATGAAATAAAGGAGGAAAAGAGCGAATATTATGCGGAAAAGAAAAAAAGATCCGAAAAGGTCCTTGAGCTTCTTGAGTCCCGTGAACACAATCAGAAGGAAGTAATATCCTGGGCAACAGAAATTCTCAAAAAATACGACAATCTTGATGAGGAATTTATTAAAAAGAAACGGCGGGAGCCCGATCAACTTGATTGGGGTGCTGCGGAAGATACCCTGCAGTTAGTCAAGTCACGGAGGAGTGTGCGCGTCTGGGCTGACGATCAACCCTCAAAAGAAGCACTAGAATCCATGGCGAATAAGATGGTCGAAGCAGCTACTTGGGCACCCAATTCAGGGAATAGACAAGCCTGGCGGTTCAAAATCATTACTGACGACGAGACTAAGCAATTGCTTCGACCAATCAAAGAGGAACATACGATCAAGGCACCTCTTCTGGTTTTTATCGGAATGGACTCCCGCGTATACGGTGCTCTCGGTCGGAACGAGCGGTCGTTATATATCGATGCTGGTGCTGCAATCATGCAGATGGTGCTTGTGGGACACAGCACGGGCCTAGGTATTTGCTGGAATCATTTTGCAGATGATCTGATTAACTCTAGAGACGCAAATAAAGAAGCGTACGATGAATTCGCCCAAGCCATGTCGATTGCAGATTATATTGCACCGATTGCAATCGTTGCGGTCGGGAAAGCGGAGTATATTCCACCAATCCCATCCCGTCCCGATACGGAAGCGTTTAAGATGTGAATTCCTTTGTTTGGCTCTGGTGAATCGCTGTAATGCGGCGGGGTGGGTCATCTAATCAAAGGAAGTGAAGCGGGAAATCGTCGATGCCTATGTCGAAAATCTCCTGCTTCACGAGCAAAGCGGTGTCGTTAGCTAAAAATGCTGTTGGTGGCCGAGGCGAAGCCGCCGCCCCCGAAGGGGGTGGGGGCTTCGCCGACTACGCCGTCGTTTCGCTCCACTGTCTCCGGATTTACTTGGCGAAACCGTACCGTGGAACCCTAGATCTGCTGAGCGAGATGCCACAAATATTGGCCGAAATCGGCCTCGAAGAGGGCGATCTCCCACACCACTCCACGCTTGTGAAGGCGTTTGATAGGTTTGAGATGAAGATCTGGCGAGTGCTGCTGCGCCTCTCAGCGCAGCTGCACGACACCGCCGATCACGCTGCGATGGACGCGACGTTCTTCGACCGTGAAACCGCTAGCAAGCACTACTGTCGCCGGACGAACTATCGCGTTCAAACGCTGAAAACGACCGCGCTCGTCGATACAAAAACGCAAGCCGTACTCGACGTTCACTGTACGACCGAGAAACGTCACGACACCCAGATCGGTTGGCAACTCGCCCTCTGCAACGCGGGCGAGATTGCCAGCCTCGCCGCCGACAAAGGCTACGATTGGAAGAGATTACGCGAGAAATTGCGCGAAGAAGGCGTGAGACCGCTGATCAAGCACCGCGAGTTCCGACCCATCGATTGCGCGCATAACGCGCGAATCGATGGATCTCTATACGGCCAACGAGCACTATCTGAGACCGTTTTTTCGACGATCAAGCGGACGCTCGGCCACGCGGTGCGTGCCCGAGCGTGGTACCGCGAATTTCGTGAGATCGTTCTGATGTGTGCGGTCTACAACATCAAGCGAGCCGTGAAACAGTGAAATCAAACACAGTCTGGCGATTCACCAGAGCCCTTTGTTTTAAGGTATTGAAGTCTGTCAAGGTTAGAGCACAGCATTGTGGAGAGCGGCAAAGGCTGTAAGCCATGATCTATTTGAAGTGGTGGTGCCCTGGTAGGGAAATCGGTGGTAGAGGTGTCTGGTTTGATATTTGAAGATTCCGAACCACGCTTTGATGAGCAATCGATTTTCCTACTCGTATTCGCAGTCCCAGCGTTCAAGTGGTCAGTCGTACTACGGGTCGCAGTCAACCCGCACCAACAGGTGACCGCGGCACCGTTCAAGCACCTTCTTGAAAAACAGAATGAGTCAAGGCATAATCGGCCGGAAGACACCTCGATAGCAAGCACTTCGAGCGTCTCACAATCGGCTACTACCGAGACGTAGTACTCCTAGCCGTCGATCTCCATTTTCGTCTGATCGACGGCCATTTTCTGGCGATCGCGGCAGTCCGGATCGAAGAGGTACTTCAGCCGGTAAAACCATTGTCTAATCGTCTCATACGGCCACTCGACGAACGGTTCGATCCGTCGATACCAGAGTCCAGCATGATACAGAAACGCCGTGAGGACACGCCGGTCGGTCAGCGTGCCTCTCGGAAGAATACTTCCTGCTGGCGGGCTTTCTCACCGGTGTTCTCAAGCATTGCTGATGCACTAACTCACCCTGCTCGACCGTGCCCTTCACGCTAAGATTGACGCCCATAATAACTCATATGTTAAATTCTTGTTTCTCCAAATCAACTAAATACGAGACGGTAGCAGCTTGAAGTATCGGATCATCTGCACCATTAGATAACTTACCCGAGTCAGGATCATACTTGTGTTTGAGATCCATTTCGATCCACTGACGAATCTCATCAGGTCCGGCTCCTTGAAATTCCTGTAACGCAAATCCCACATCGATCCCGGGGGTCATTCCACCGTAGCGAAAGTTACCTCCAGAGATGTATGATAGCGTATCGGGCGAGGTGATTCGTTCAATGAGGTCATGTTCGTCATTTTGCTGGAGTAAGGGTGTATCCAGATTTGCTTGTATGTGTGCTAGTCCGAGCAGATTGATCGGATGATATCCTATCTCTTTGCGTTTTCGCTGGGATGAGACGGTGTAGATACGAGAAAGAATGAGATTCAGTAACAATTTCCAACGACGAGGATTCTCACGTACGGCTTGAATCGTAGGCCCGAGAGGAGGACGAATGTAGTGTTGGATGATCCCGTCTGATCGAAGAGCAACGTTGGATGCTAACCGATCAACGAACCGTAACACGGTTTTTTCAACCGAAGGGAACCGATGCGCAAGGTGTGCCGCCGCACCAGCAAAAAGGATCTGATGGTTTAGAGTTCGATCGAAGGAGTGGTTACTCCCTTCTATTTCGATTCGCTCCCAGAGGCCAAGACGTTCATCAAACGGATGTATTGAAAAAACGTCTTTGGCGACAGAACCCAACTCTGATCGATTGAGTGCAGAGCTTGCCCATGCTAATCCGCGTATTGGTGCTGCTTGCCCGACGAGTCCATCACACTTGTCTTTCCCCTCCACGTTCCTCGAGTGGAACGTATACCCGTGTGGTCGTGCCTCCTCGCTAAGCAAATAATCGGCTGCATCGTTGGCCGCCTCGGCGAACTCCTCGTCGCCGGTGATCTCGTAGACCTTCGAGAGCGTCGTCAGCCAGTGGGAGGTCGTCCGCACGGGCGTCTCCGGCTCGTCGTAGATACCATTCCGCCCCGGCGGAAACGATCCGTCCCCGCGCTGGAGATCGAGCGCTGCCCGCGCGCTCCGCTCCAGCAGCTCGTAGGTCGTGATTATCTCTCCCTCAGTCTCCGATGTGGGCTCCGACATCCGTTATACGACACTCACCCCGAAGCCGATATAAGTTGTCCGGGAGTGATCGCGATCCAGTCCCGTTCGCAATCTCAGTCGAGTCACCTATCCTCAACGTACTCCCGGTGACGAACGACGACCAGTACCAAGATCTCCTCGCCGGCACACTTCGTAGCGATGAACAGCCGGTATTGTCCGTTAACTAGGAGTGGTTCCCAGTTGTGATTGTGAAACCGAAATGATTCTATATTTTAAGGATTTTTATATTACATGGCATTAACAGATAGAATCTATCGGGGACTTCCTCACTCCCTACGGCCCTTTGCACGAAGAGTATACAATCTAACTCATCCAGATCAAGTTTCCGATGAGAAACTCCAAGAAAGACGAAAAGCCCTCTTTGACTCTGAGCACAAATATCAAGAGTATCGTAAGGAGTTCGAAGATTTCGTGGCATCACAGACAGATGCGGATGATATTGACCTTTGGTTCAGTGATATTCCGGGAGGAATATCGTTCAGAGAAGGGGCTCTGTACTATAGTGTTGTCCGGGAGTTAGAACCCGATTATGTTGTTGAGACAGGAGTTGCGAACGGAAACTCCTCGGCAGCGGTTTTAGCTGCTCTGGAAAGAAATGAAAATGGTACGCTCTATTCTGTTGATCTCCCTTTTGAGGAAACTACCATAGAACAAGATCAGATAATTGGAGATAGCCTAGGGAATCTCGTGCCCGATGAGTTTCGTCATCGCTGGGACTTTAGAAAAGGATACAGTCAGGAATTACTACCTGAACTCTTCCTTGAGATTGACGAGATTGACGTATTTATTCACGACTCGGATCATTCTGCACCCTGTATGATGTTTGAATATGAACTGGCTTGGACTTGGCTCCGGACTGGTGGGGTGCTTATTTCTGATGATATCAACCAAAATGATGCGTTCCGTATGTTCGGTGAAGAACGAGCATCAGTCTGGGGACCGATTGAGCAAAATACTGGGTTTGCGATAAAAGATTAAGAAAACATTACTTATCACGACTAATTGTGTGCACTCAACGATAGAATTCATTGTGTAGAACGGACTTATAACACGGAGAGATGCTTCGAGTGTCTACTAGTCCCGCTGGAACTCCGATACACCTCGATATCTGCTAACGTATCGACTTCCAGCCAACCCCATCGATCTCGACCGGCTCGACCTGCCACCCAGTATCGATGAGATGCTGAATGAACCGGGTCATGTGGATCGAGGATTGGTCTAGGGAGTCGTACGCGTCAACGAATTCATCCACATAATCACGTCGAACCTTGATCAGTCCGATGTACTGGCCGTCGATCTCGTCGTATTTGCTCGGCTCGGCTCCTATCTCAACGACGTGATCGCCCTCGATGCGCAGCGTTTCCGCATCGGATAGCGGATCGTCGAACCGCAGCTTCCAGAGGCGTCGCCACTCCGAATCGATCACGAAACAGAGCGGCGCATCACAGTTCCGAAGCGCCTCGACGACCGACCGATCGTACACGATGTCCCCGTAGGACATACAGAGGCCGTCGTCCTCGAGGAACCGATCCCGAGCGCAGAACAGGCTGTACACCATTTCCGTCTCGTCGTACACCGAGTTATGCACCGTCTGGTAGCCGAGTGCTTTGATCTCGCAGAGAGTGAGTCATGGTTCAATCGGACTCCACGATATAATTCCGTAACGTATAGGCGGACCTGCTTGGAATCATCCAGCGATCAATGCGAACGCTCCTCCATCGGGCCACACAGGTGTACCACGATGAGGGGCTCGTCCCGACGATAGAGAAATCAATACGGTTCGTACCTCGGTATATACGACATGCCCTTGGCGTCAAAGGTTTCTACGGAGTCGATCGCTACCAACGCCTACTCGTCTGGTGGAACGCTCGTCCATACGCGGACACCGTCGACCCGTTTACCGTGATCGACGTCGATCCGACGGAGATAGCTCACGTCACGAAACGTGGACCAAATCCCGGGCGGTTTCAGTGGCAGGACATCGGACGGGTCCAAGGTGGAACCTGGGATCGAAGCGACGACCGTGTCGAGGATCTGCCGGTGGTCAACGCCCTCCGACGACGATTCGAGGACGGAGACGAGTGGGAAGACATCGAGTTCATCCAGCACGTACTCGAGGAGGTCGAGCGGGGGAACGTGATCTGGCGCGGCTGTAACACGGAGTCGGACGTGTGGGAGGCCTGCGAACGCGTCGACGAACTGTATGAGAACATCCGGGATCAGGGCTATCTGCGTCAACGCGAACTCGTCGAGCGGAACGAGCTCTCGCCTGATAAATACGTTACTGGCGATGGGTTCAAAAGATATGACGAGATCGTCGTCGACATCGGTCGTGACGGGCAGTTCCTCTTTGTCGATGGCCGTCATCGACTCGCAATAGCGCGGATTCTCGGACTCAGCGGAATTCCGGTCCGAATCTCTACGAGACACACCGAATGGCAGCGTATCCGAAAGCTCGTCGCGAACACACCCCAGTCAGAACTACCAACGGATATCCAGCATCATCTCGACCATCCGGATCTGAAGGACGTATTGAACTAGAAATCGGAATTCGACTGAGTGTTCTTCACGTGCCTCATTCCTCGACGAGTAGCTCCAGAGCACGTGATACAATCGATATCGAATTCAGTTGGCTCCCGAATCAAGCACGAAGATCGGATCCGCACGGTCGGAATCGGATTTATATTCTGCCAGCATCACATCGACGATACGAGCGGACTCTCCGAAATCCGATTCCAGTATCTGGGTGTAATAGCTGATGCTGTTTTCCGGCTTGAGACTTCCCGTCTCGGTTGACTCCTTTATTCCAATGTGACCCGGTGGTTCGTAAATGACCGTCTCTCCCTTCTCGAGGAGCGTCCGAAACATGTTCGCGGCTTCGTCCCAGCCGTACGCCTTTACCCAGTGGTGATGAACGGTCAGAAACAGAATCACGTCCGCTTCCGGGAGTTCGTCGATCGTCTCCGGAGTCAACTCCGCCCTCTCGAACCGTAGGTTCGAATACTCCGCGTGTTCGGTCCGTGCGGTGTGAAGCCGTGTGACGTTTCGATCAAATCCCGTGACGTCGAGCTCCATCTCCGCCGCTCTCGCAGCAAACTCTCCCTCGGCACAGCCGATATCGATGAGCGATCGGGCGTCCTCATCGATGTGTGAGCTGATGAACTCCCATCGATCCTGGTTATCACTCCGACGTTCCTGGTAGTCCGAGCCGAGATCATGCTCGATATAATCCCGAACACCACGAGAGAGTTCTCGTATCCCCCCCTCACGATATAATTCACCACACCGTCGCAACATCACACTGAGGGACATAATTATATCAGTAGATTCGGTCAGGAGTAATTTATCTTGTGATGGTGCGACCTTCGAGGCTATCGTCTCCGTGGGCGCGGGGAGGGATTTAGCAAGTGTGATAAGTCATCTATGTCTCTTCGAGACCATGTTGGTTCCAACTCGAAGTAAGCTTTCGCGCCTCTCAGGCGTTCTAAAGCTGAAATATGCAGTAATGGCTATCAAACGGCCAACTCATGTCGTCCAATATCTCAAGAGTCTCCGGGTTGAAACAGAACTCGAACAAGCACCGGCTCGTCTGGCATCGCTATGCTCGAAAACGAGATCGGACATCGACGGCTACTTCGATGAGATTGAGTCAGACGACGAATTTATCGAAGTGTTCCACAGCCGCTGGGACGAACTAAACGAAACTGGTCGCGGATCGACACCACCAGCCGAGGCTAGAGTTCTGTATGCGCTCTGCCGGGCGGTCGAACCGGAAACGGTCGTGGTTTCCGGAGCCGGGTACGGTGGCTTCGATGCTCACATCGCCAACGCACTGGAAAAAAACGGACACGGTGAGCTACACAGCATCGATCTTCCGAAAGAGAGAGGAGACTACGAATGTGGATATGCTGTCCCAGAATACTTGCGACACCGATGGAATCTCCATCTCGAAGACGCCAAGACATCACTTCCTCAGTTACTCCAGACAAACGACGTGGATCTGTTTCTTCACGACTCGAATCATTCGGATGAGTGGATGCGATGGGAGTTCTCTCAGGCACACAAGTATTTGGACCAGGACTCGTATGTCGCCAGCCACGACGTACTGCACAATTTTGCGTGGACTGACTTCGTCTCTGAACACTCCTTGCCGAACACGCGAGTCATCACGACCGGTATCGCATCGACCAGTAGCGACCGATACTAGGTATTGTACGAGGATTGATATAGATTGATGCGTGATCCTAGTTTACCTCTCTATCATCGATACCGGGCATACAATCTGATTATTAGGTATCAAATATGCGCTTAGGACAAACCTCTATTATTTTCTTCGTTTCGAGACTTATCGGTTCCGTTCTCGGATTCGTTGCAACTATCTACTTCGCCCGATTGCTAGGTGAGGAAGTCCTCGGATTCTATGCAGTCGCCATCGCTTTAGTTTCTTGGCTCACAATAGCCGGGGAGATCGGGATCAGCGGTGCGATCAAGAAACGGATCAGCGAAGGTGAGGAACAAGGGGCTTACGCTACAGCTGGTGGCTTGCTGATCGGCATTCTAGCTGCCATCGTCGCACTCGTAATCATGCTGTTTCGTGGGTCTGTAAACGAGTATATTGGCGTTCCTGTTGCGGAACTCGTTATCCTGATCGTGTTTGTACAGTTAGTTCTCGGATTCGTCTTTTCGTTACTGCAAGGGTCTCACCTAGTACACGTTTACGCAGTCTTATCAACCACCAAACAGGGGCTTCTTAGCGCGGCACAAATCGTACTCGTATTCGTTGGCTGGGGACTCGTCGGAATGCTCGTCGGATACGCAGTTGGTGGGTTTCTCACCGCAATTGTTGCCATTTTGATCCTCAAAATCCGGCCAAAAATTCCCAAGAACCGACATTTCGTCCGCTTGGTCGATTATGCCAAGTACTCGTGGCTCGGTGGTATGAAAGGCAAAACGTTCGACTGGGTCGACATTATTGTATTGGGATTTTTTGTTCCCACTGGCCTGATCGGAATTTACTCAGTTGCTTGGAGTATCGGCCGCTTCCTCGAGATCTTCGGTCGAGGTATCAGCACCACTCTGTTTCCTGAAATGAGCGAAATTGCGACAAAGAACGATCCATCGGCGGTATCTGGGCTCACAGAAGATGCATTGCGATACGCGGGACTCATCCTGATACCCGGTCTCGTAGGTGGGTTCGTTGTCGGTGATCGTCTGTTGCAGATATATGGAGATGGATTCGTGGCGGGCGAGACAGTTCTCGTAATTCTGATCTCGGCACTTCTCGTGTATACGTACAACCAACAGCTCCTGAACACACTCAATGCAATCGATCGTCCTGACTTGGCGTTCCGATCCAACGCCATATTTATTGGCTCAAATTTGATATTCAACCTAATATTCGTCTATGCAATTGGTTGGATCGGTGCAGCAATCGCGACTACCCTCTCCGCCGTAGTTGGTCTCGTGTTTGCCTACCACTACACCAAATCTCACGTTCCTTTGACCGTGTCGTACGGTGAGATCGCTCGCCAGTGGACCGCCGCGATCGGCATGGGCCTCGTCATCTACGCTACACGCGCGTTCGGGGAGGCACACTGGGCGTGGATCCCCGACTACAACGCCGTCTTCGTCGTCGGCCTCGTCGGCCTCGGCACTGCGGTGTACTTCACGCTGCTGTTCGGTATCTCGAGAGAGTTCCGCACGACCATTGCGAACAACCTCCCGTTCGATGTGCCGTTGGTCGAGAGCTGACGCCGTGGTCGAGAGAATGATTCTCCGATCGATCCCCGAGCCGTTGGAGGCAAAAGACCGATCCGGGCCCGCAAAGACGGCCCGCGAGTGAGTGATCTGGGGAGTGGGTGTTGCAGTTCGTCGGTGGCGATACAGTATTTAAACGACCGTGAGCGACGTCGATGGATACTTATAAAGAACGCATGCGGCGGCGCGCGCCTCCGAGCGCCCAACGGGCGCGAGGAGCGCGTGCGAGGGAGTCAGGGGCGGTCGCCGAGCGGTTCCGGCGACCGCCCCTGACGAGGTTGGGGAGGCGTGAGGCGCGGTTGCGGTGCGGTCGGGTGGGGCTCAAAGGGGCAGCCGCGAGGGCGAAGCCCGCCGCAGTAAGCACCGCAGCGAGGGAGCAGGAGCGACTGAGCGAGGCGCGCAGCAAGGCGCGCGAGCCGTCGTGGCTGGGGCTTTGCAGGCGTTTATCGCAGAGTTGTCGATCGCTTATAAATAGTCGACAGCAACACCCCAGTCCCACGTATAAACAACCACACCACCAATCTGGTACACCCACTCCCGAGATCGATTATCAAGTACCGTTCAGTGACCGACAACGCCGACAGGATCCGATCGCGTCGAAACACCTCGATGCCAGCCCCCGTCCGACCCCTCCCAGTCCTTCTCACGGAAACGTATCGTGACCGCCCTCAGTCCTCCGCCTCGTCGACGTCCGCACCCGTGTCCTCGACCTCCTCCCGTAACACGTCCCGCTTCGTGAGCCCGTAGGCGTACCCGACCCCGACCGCAGCCGTGAACACGATGATCGCGACGATCCGCTTCACCTCCGCAAGCGACGGTCCGAGCACCGCCCGCTTCACGCGGCTCGGAACCCGGTTACCCACCAGATCCTTCAAAAAGGCGCTCTCGTTCCCCTGCGCACCCGGATACAGCAGCTCCATCACGCGCTTCGAGAAGCCCTGCCAGAACGATCGGAACACGAGCCAGCGAAACTCCCCGCGATAGTCGAACAGCGTGTGAGACACCACCGCGTCCTCGACGTACACGACGCCCTGCCCGTACGCCTCACGGATCCGGATCCCCACGGGAGCCTCGTGCGCCTGGATGTGTCGATCGCCCTTGCGGCCCGTGTTCACGTCGTACCCGCCGACGTCGAGGAACACGTCCCGCCTGTACGACACGTTCGAGCCGTACCCGTTCCGGATCTCCTCGCCGTCCTCGGCGAAGCCGAGCTCCGTACAGCCGACGAGCCAGTAGAACTCCTCGGGGAAGAAGTCGGGTTTCTCGGTCCGCCAGTTCGGCGCGACGTACCCGGCGACCGCGACCGCGTCCGTCTCCGCGTACGTCTCGACGTGCCGCTCGATCCAGTCCGGCTCCGCGACCCCGTCGTCGTCGATGAACGCGACGATCTCGCCGGCGGCCAGCTCCGCGCCCTTCGTCCGGCTGTAGGAGATCCCGCGGTTCTCGTCGTTGTCGTGCACCACGACGTTCTCGCGGTCGCCGAAGTCGTCGACTGCGTGCTCGTACACCTCGGGATTCCCGTCGATCACCAACACGACCTCGATCGGGTCGTACGTCTGTGCGAGCGCGCTCTCGACGGCCTCCGTGAACACGTCGTACCGGTCCATCGTGTACGTGCAGACGACGACGGAGACCTGCATGCCCGAGCGTTGACGCAAACCGCGAATAAGGATTGTGTTTCACCGATCCGCGCCGGATGCCGGATCGACGTCCGAGGTCGCCTCGCCGACGTGGGACGCACACCCCACCGGTTCCGCTGTTAGCGGGACGATATCCGTTGGTGGCGGTTCCTCGCTCGTGGGGTCACCTACCCCACTGGTTCCGCTGTTAAGCCGGTACGGGTCATTCACGCGTGCGCCGCGTACGGCGCGAAGGACTCCGGTGACGCGAGACAGGCACTCGACTTGCTGCTCGAAAGCGGTGACATCGCGAGGGAGCGAAACGCCGACCGGGTCACTGAAAAACACGTCCAAGCGGCACGTGCGAGACTACAGACGGACCAGGTCGTACAGGGCATTGCGAACTACCCGACTCACGGAAAGCTGGTTCTACTGGCGCTGACCGTACTCGCGGAACGCAAGAGGGCACCGGCCCGGACACGTGAGATCCGCCCCGCATACGAATCCGTGTGTTCACAGGAAGGAACGGATCCGATATCGAATCGGGCGGTCCGCGAGTACCTATCCGAGCTGGAAACGCTCGGAATCGTCACCTCGACCGAAAAGAACCGCGGAAAAAGCGGTGGGAAGTATAAGCTCCACGAGCTTGCACAATCGACGGAGAGCGTCCGGCGCGGACTAACCGACCTTCTCGAATCACCGGCCTGAATCATCGCCCACTAACAGCGGAACCGGTGGGGTGTGTGGAGTACGTCCCACGTAGTGAACGGACACGAACTCTACTGATCGAATCACGGAAACCGACCGACGTCCGACTCTCTCCGCTCGCACGCTACCGGCCGTCGCCGAGTATATAACAAGGCTTATAGACGTTTTGGCAGTCACATCGTACAATGAGCCAGCAACGCGATTCGAGCGACGGATCGGGCGACTCGGCGCTCGATCTCCTCGAACGATGGTACCATATCCCGGCCCTCCTCGGGATCGTGGTTTTCATGCTGTGGACGCGAGTCCAGTCGTACGGCAACTTCATCGTCGACGACGACGTGTACTTCCGCGGGAACGACGCGTGGTATCACTACCGCGAGACGACGTATCTGCTCGAGAATTTCCCGAGCACGATGCCGTTCGAGGCGTGGACGGGGTTCCCCGTCGGCCGACACGTCGGCCAGTTCGGCACCCTGTTCGACTACATCGCCGCGGTCGGCGTCCTCCTCGCGAGTCCGATCATGGGCGGCGAGGACGGTGCGATGCGCACGATGCTCGTGATCGCGCCGCTGCTCGGGACGCTCGTCGCGATCCCGACGTACCTCATCGCCCGCCGCTTCGTCGACCGCTTCGCCGCGGTCGCCGCGGTCGGCGTCCTCGCGCTCCTCCCCGGCACCTTCTTCAGCTACACGCTGGTCGGGTTCTTCGACCACCACGCCGGTGAGATCCTCTTCCAGACGATCGCGGTCCTCGGGTTCCTCGTCGCCTTCGCCGTCGCGGAGCGCGAAAAACCGGTCTGGGAGCTCCTCGTCGACCGGGACTGGGCGGCCCTCAAGCGGCCCACCGCCTACGCGGCGGCGGCGGGCGTCGCGCTCGGCCTCTACATGTGGACGTGGCAACCCGGCGTCCTCATGGTCGGCTTCACCGGCATCTTCCTCGCCGTCAAGATCACGAGCGACGTGTACCACGGCACGAGCCCCGAACCGATCGCGTTCGCGGGCGCGGTGTCGATGGCCGTCGCAGGCCTGATGCAGATCGTTCCGCTCGACCAGTTCAGCTTCGGCGTCACGGACTACTCGCTCACGCAGGTCGTCCTCCCGCTCGGGGTCGCCGTCGGAGCCGTCTTCCTCGCGTGGCTCGCCCGCCAGTGGGAGGGGCGTGACCTCGACGCCGACACGTATCCCGCCGCGGTGGGTGGGATGGTCCTCGCGTCCGCGGGCGTGGTCTGGCTCGCGATCCCCTCGCTGTGGTCGACGCTCACCGGAAGCCTCCTCGGGACGGTCGGGTTCAGTTCCGGTGCCGGGACCCGCACCATCGGCGAGGCGCAGCCGCCGCTCCAGAACACCGCGTTCGCGGACTTCGTCCTCTCACAGTACGGGCTCGCCTTCTTCCTCGCGCTGCTCGCTGTCCTCTACATTCTCGTGCGCCCGCTCTGGCGGTCCGAGGAGACGAACCACACCCTCTATCCCGTCGCCGCGCTCGCCGTCGTCGGCTCCGTCTACGCGGCCCCGAACCTCTACGAGTTCCTCGGTGGATTCGTCGGCGTGAACTGGCAGGTCGTCGGTCTCCTCCTCGCCACCGCCTTCCTCGTCGGTGCGACGTTCCTCGCACAGTACGACACCGAGGAGCTCTACTTCGTCGTGTGGGCGGCGTTCATCGGGAGCGCGGCGTTCACACAGACTCGGTTCAACTACTACCTCGCCGTCATCGTCGCGATCGGCGCGGCGTACTTCCTCCAGCTCGCGATCGACGCGCTCTCGCTCCCCTCGCTCGACGACGTCCGCGACGTCGAGGGATGGCAGGTGATGACGGTCGCAGCGGTGATAGCCGTCCTCCTCATCCCGCTCGTGGCGGTCGCGACCCCCGTCTGGGCCGCGGGCGCAGGAAACGGCCCCGGCGCGGTGACCGAGTGGGACGAGGGGCTCCAGTGGATGAACGAGGAGACGCCGCACCCCGGCGAACTGGGGGGCGCGGACAACCCCATGGAGTATTACGGCACCTACGAGCGCCCCGCTGACGGCGACTTCGACTACCCGGAGGGAGCCTACGGCGTGCAGTCGTGGTGGGACTACGGTCACTGGATCACCACCAGGGCCGAGCGGATCCCGAACGCCAACCCGTTCCAGCAGGGCGCGACGGAGGCCGCCAACTACCTGCTCGCGCCGAGCGAGGAGCGCGCGGCGGCGGTCCTGGACGCCCAGAGCGACGAGGGCGGGGACACCCGCTACGTGATGGTCGACTGGCAGATGGTGTCGCCGACCTCGAAGTTCGGCGCGCCGGTGACGTTCTACGACGACGACGACGTCACACAGGACGACTTCAACGAGGTGGTGTACCAGCAGACCGAGGAGGGCGCGCTCCAGCCCGTGATGCGGACGCAGACCCAGCGCTACTACGAGAGCCAGATGGTCCGGCTCTACGAGGGGTACGGCAGCGCCATGGAGCCCGAGCCGGTCGTCCTCGACTACGACGTCGAGCGCGGGACGAACCCGCAGACCGGCGAGGAGTTCGAGATCCGGACCCTGCCGGCGGACCCGACGGCGTTCGTCCAGCGCTTCGACGACATGGAGAGCGCCGAGGCGTACGTCGAGGAGGAGGGCACCGCGCGGATCGGCGGGGTCGCGGGGCTCCCCGAGGAGCGCGTCGACGCCCTCGAGCACTATCGGCTCGTCCACGCGACGGAGTCGCAGGGACAGGCACCGGCGGCCCGACACTACCAGGTGCTCCAGTCGCTCGGTATCGACCCGGCCGAGACGGTCGGTACCGGCCTGCTCGAAGGGTTCAGCGACGACTGGGTGAAGACGTTCGAGCGCGTGCCCGGAACGACCGTCGAGGGCTCCGGCGCGGAGCCGGGCGAGGAGGTCGAAGCGACGGTGGAGATGGCGAAGCCGTCGGGCGAGACGTTCGAGTACACGCAGTACGCCGAGGCGGACGCGGACGGGACCTTCGAGTTCCACCTCCCGTACTCGACGACCGGCTACGACGAGTACGGTCCCGAGGAGGGGTACACGAACACGAGCGTTCGCGCGACGGGTGCCTACGAGATCACGACCGAGCCGACGACCGACGACGACCTGTACACCACGGCCCGCGTCGGCGCGGTCGACGTGACCGAGGGACAGGTGATCGGCGAGGACGAGACGACGCCGACGGTCGAGCTCGACGAGGAGGTCATCGACTGTCCGAGCGGCGACCCCGCCTGTCCGATCGGCGACGCGAACGACGACGCGGACGACGGGTCGACGGATGATGACGCGGACGGGGAGGAGAGCGACACGGACGGAGCGGAGACCGACGCGGACGGGGAGGAGAGCGACGATGAGGCATCGCTGACCACGGCTGCGAGCGCGCTCGCGGAGCCGGCGGCGTAACCCGATGGTCGACGCCCGAGCGTGGATCGCGGTGTATCTGAAGGGGATCGCGATGGGGACCGCGGACGCGGTGCCCGGCGTCTCGGGCGGGACGATCGCGTTGATCGTCGGGATCTACGAGCGACTGATCGCCGCGCTGACCGCGATCGATCCGGGCCGGATCCGTCGGGTGTGCTCCGGGGTTCGCCCGGCGAACGTACCGGACGCGCGCGCGGCGTTCCTCGAGGCGGACGGCCCGTTCCTGCTCGTTCTCGGGGCCGGAATCGCGACGGCCATCGTCGTCGTGTTGAGCGCGGTCGACGTCCTGCTGACAAGGGTGCCGATCGCGACGTTCGGGTTCTTCTTCGGGCTGATCGCCGCGTCGGCGGTCGTGCTGTTCGGCGTGGTCGACCTGTCGACACCCGGCCGGAAGGCGGCCGCAGTTGCCGGGTTTCTCGCCGCGTTTCTCACCTCGGGGTACGCGTCGACGGCGCTGGGCAACGAGCTCCCGGTGCTGTTCGTCGCGGGCGCGATCGCCGTCAGCGCCATGATCCTCCCGGGGATCTCGGGATCGCTATTGCTGGTCATCCTCGGACAGTACGACTACATGTCCGGTGCGCTGCGGACGTTCGTCGACGCGGTCATCACGACGCTGTCGGGAGGGGGCGTCGGCGCGCTCGTCGAGGCGGGGCCGCCGGTCGTCGTCTTCATCGCGGGCGCGGTCGTCGGACTGTTCACGGTCGCCCACGCGGTTCGGCGCGCGCTCGCCGCCTATCGCGCCGCGACGCTCGCGTTCCTGGTGAGCCTCATCGTCGGCGCGCTGCGAGCGCCGATAGTCGAGGTGTCGGCCAGGCTCGCGGAGCGCGGCGAGACGTGGGGGCACGCCGCCCCGGAGTTCGCGGTCGCGGCGGTCGGCGGGGCGCTCGCGGTGCTCGTGCTCGACCGATACGCGAGCGCGATCGAGTACTGACGGGAGAGCCCCGACGAACAGTCGTCACCGGTGCCGACGTCACTCCCGCGACACGGCGATGTTCCGGACGTCGCCCCCGCAGTTCGGGCAGGCCGTGATCCGCGCTCCGGACGATTCGCGGTAGGGGCAGTCGAGGCACTCGAAGTACCCGGTCGACGGACTGTACGGGTCGATCGAACTCAGATTGTGTGTCACGGTATATCGGAGCATACGATCCCTTTTAAGCAGTACCCTAAACCACTACACGACATATATAGGAGATTATATTTACAAATGTGGTCTGTTAGATATATTACTGATCGAACGTTTCGTCTCGATCCCTCGCAGGCCTCACCCTTTTTGTGGATGCTCGCCGTGTGTTCGCGCATGAACGTCACGATCACCCCGCCGACCGAGCGAACGTGTGAACTGTGCGGCCGCGAGGAGCGCTGGGACGAGGACCTCGAAGCGTGGCAGATCGACGACACCGCCGGCGACACGTACTGCATCCACGAGTGGGACGTGAACGGCACGTTCCTCCCGTTCGAGGAGTGATCGACGGTCACCGCATCCAAGCGATGCCGACCGCATACGTCACCGCGCCGCGCGAGGCGGCCGAGGGGATCGCCGAGGCGCTCGTCGAGCGCCGGCTCGCCGCCTGCGTCAACGTCGTCGACTGTGAGTCCGTCTACCGGTGGGAGGGAGCGGTCGTCTCCGACGCGGAGGCGATCCTCATCGCCAAGACGACCGCCGACGCCTACGACGCCCTCGCGAGCACGGTGGACGAGCTTCACCCCTACGACGTCCCATGTATCGAACGGTTCGACGAGCGCGACGTCGCCGAGCCGTTCGCGGCGTGGCGATCCGAGAGCGTCGACCCCGACCGGGAGTCGTAGCGGCGCTCACTGGAGCGTTCCCGTCCGCGACCGTCCCCGCGACGTGCGTCCCGTGTCCGTTCGGATCCGCGTCGTCCACGTCGTCCCCGTCGTCCCCGTCCTCCGCGAACGGTGCACCGATGGTCGCCGTAGCGATGTCGCCGGTCACCTCGGCGAGACGGAACGACTTTGAGCGGCCGCTCCGAACCGCGATGACATGACCGGAGACAGCGAGGACCCGAACGCCGAGGTCCAGTATCACGTCGAGGTCGGTCCCGGCGACGTCGCCGACGCCGTGCTCCTCCCCGGCAACCCCGAGCGCGTCGACACGGTGACCGCGCTGTGGGACGACCACGAGGCGATCGCCTCCCACCGTGAGTACCGGACCGCGACGGGAACGTACGACGGCGAGCCGATCTCGGTCACCTCGACCGGGATCGGCTCGCCGTCGGCGGCGATCGCCGTCGAGGAGCTCGCCCGCGTCGGCGTCGACACGTTCATCCGGGTCGGCTCCTGTGGCGCGATCCAGCCGGAGATGTCCGTGGGCGATCTGGTGATCACGACCGGCGCGGTCCGGCAGGAGGGAACGAGCGCGGAGTACGTCCGCGAGGACTACCCCGCGTCCGCGGACGGCGAGGTCGTCTCGGCGCTCGTCGCCGCCGCCGAGCGGCTCGGATACGACTACCACACCGGGATCACGATGAGCGCCGACTCCTTTTATGCGGGACAGGGACGGCCCGGGTTCAACGGGTTCGAGGCCGCCGGCTCCGACGAGCTCGTCGCGGAGCTGCAGGCGGCGAACGTGAAGAACATCGAGATGGAGGCGTCGGCGATCCTCACCGTCGCCAACGTGTACGGGCTCCGTGCGGGCGCGGTGTGTTCCGTCTACGCCAACCGCGTGACCGGCGAGTTCCGGACCGAGGGCGAGTCGCGCGCCTCCGAGACCGCGAGCCTCGCGGTGAAACTGCTCGCGCGCATGGACGAGGTCAAACGTGAGGCGGGCGCGGACCGCTGGCACGCCGGCCTCTCGCTGTGAGACCGCCGTAGTTCATCACGGACGTCCATCCGGGATCGGTGGGGAGAGGCCCTGAAACGGCCGTAAATGCATCACGAACTCGAGATGCGTCCCGGGACTGGACGAATACTGTTTCCTGAGCGAGTACGCTTTCAAAGCGTCTTTATTTGCGGACTCCTGACCGAGAGTCATGACTACACAGGTCGTCGTCGTCGGCTCCGGATACGCCGGTGCCGGGACGGTGAAGGCGTTCGAAAACGAGATCGGTGAGGGCGAAGCCGAGCTCACCTGGATCGCCGAGCACGACTACCATCTCGTGTTACACGAGGTCCACCGTGCGATCCGCAACCCGGCGGTCGAATCGAAGATCACGATCCCCGTCGAGGAGATCAAATCGGACGACACCGACTTCCTGCAGGGCCGGGTCGTCGGCGTCGACACGGACGACCGCGTCGTCGAGACCGACGACGGGACGACCGTCGAGTACGACTACCTCCTCTTGGGCGTCGGCTCCACGACCGCGTTCTTCGGGATCGACGGGCTGGAGGAGAACGCCCACCAGCTGAAGGGGCTCGACGACGCCAAGGCGATCCACGACGACGTTCGAGCGGCGGCCGGCGAAGCGACGCAGTCGGACCCCGTACGCGTGCTCATCGGCGGTGCCGGCCTCTCCGGCATCCAGACGGCCGGCGAGATCGCCGAGTACCGCGACAAACACCGCGCGCCGATCGATATCTCGCTCGTCGAGGGGATGGACGAGATCTTCCCCGGAAAGGACCCGGAGGTACAGGGCGCGCTCCGCAAGCGTCTCGAGGAGGCGGACGTCGAGATCCTCACCGGCGATTTCATCTCCGAAGCCGACGAGGAGGCGGTGTACCTTGGCGGGGGCGAAGCGGAGGCCGAGAGGCTCCCTTACGACGTGTTGATCTGGACCGGCGGTATCACGGGCCAGCCGGAGGTCGCCGACGTCGACGTCGAGAAGGACGAGCGCTCGAACCGAGTGTACGCGGAGTCGGACTTCACGACCAGCGACGATCGCGTGTTCGCCATCGGTGACGCCTCCCTGATCGACCAGGGCGACGACGACGTCGCACCGCCGACCGCGCAGGCCGCCTGGCAGGCCGCGGAGATCGCCGGCGAGAACCTCGCGCGTGCCGCCCGCGGCGCACCGCTGCAGTCCTGGCGTTACGAGAACAAGGGGACGGTGATCTCCGTCGGCGAGGAGGCCGTCGCCCACGACGTGATGGGGATGCCGATCGCCACGTTCGGGGGGACCCCCGCGAAGCTGCTCAAGAAGGCCATCGCCACGCGGTGGATCGCGAAGGTCTCCTCGACCGGACGCGGTCTCAGCGCGTTCGGCGACATGTAACGCGGGCGGATGACCGACGAGCGATCCCCTCCGTCGCTCGCCGACGTCGCAGCGACGGCGACGATTCCGGCTGGCGAGCTGCTCATCGACGAGTTCCGAACCGGCCACGTCACCGGCGAGTACGGCCCGAACGACGTGAAGACGGACGTCGACGACCGCGCGGAGCGACTGGTGCTCGACGTGCTCGACGACCGCGTTCCTTCGCACGCCACCCACGGCGAGGAGACCGGAACACGCGGCGACGGCGCGTACACGTGGGTTATCGACCCGCTCGACGGCACCAACAACTTCGTCGCCGGCTTCCCGTCGTTCGCGACGGCGACGTGTTGTCTCCACGACGACGAACCGGTCGCGACCGCGGTGTACGAGCCGCTCCCCGGATCGCTATACGTCGCCGCCCGCGACGCGGGCACACACGTCGTCGAGGGCGACGAGCTCGACGAGCTCGTTGCGTCCGTCCGTCCCGACACGACCCATAGAGAGACGCTCGCCGTCGGCCTCGCTGACGCCGACCCGGCGGGCCGCGCGCTCGCCGCCGACAGCGACACCCCGCTCGAACACGGAACGGTCTCGTACGTCGTCGGGCTCCCGGCGATCCGGGACCCGGAGCTGCGGGCCCGGTCGGACCGCATCGCGGACGCGATCGGCTCGACCTGCAAGCGCGTGCTCCAGTCGTGGTCGCCCTGCGTCGACTGGGGACTCCTCGCGCGCGGCGGGACCGAAGCCGTGGTGTGTTTCCGACCGGACCCGTACGAACAGTACGCGGGATCGCTACTGGCCGAGGAGGCCGGGGCGGCCGTCCGGGAGTCCGAGGGCGTCTACGTCGCCGCCGCGGACGCCGACGTCGCCGAGCGACTCCACGATCTCGCCGCCGAGCGGCGGTCCTGATCGTCCCCGCTCCTGATCGTCCCCGGTCCCGATCCTCCCCGGTCCTCAGCCGTTCTCCTCGACTGTGACCTCCTGTGTCGACACGTGGAGGTGGTTGATCGTCGATATCTGTCGACCCTCGAACGGGTCGTTCGTCTCGGCTATCGCCTGGTCGTGGCGAAGCGTGAGGTCCGCGTTCGTGAGATCGGAGTCGTCCGCGACGAGCGCCCCGTCTATCGTCGCCTCCCCGTCGACGGTCACGGTTCCGTCGCCGCCGTTGGCGGCGTACAACACGCCGTTGAAGGACGCTGGCTCGCCGCCGCCCGCCAAGCGGACGTCGTCCGCCGCAGTCACCAGCCAGAACCGCCCGGCCGCCCTGTCGTTCTCGACGACGACTTCGGCCGCACTGCCGTCCGTCACGCCGGAGTCGAACGTTATCGCGCTCCCGTCGTGGAACCACTGAACGTGTGCGTCACCGTCGGTCACCGTCATCCGCGCCGGCGCGTCCGTCGCGTCGAAGCGAACGTCACCGTCGCCGTACACGAACAGCTTCCCGTCTCCTTCGACCGTGACGTTCGCGGGCGCGTCGCCGCCCGTCACGTCGACGTCGCCGCGAACCATGAGATGCAGTTCGTCGGGCCCGTCGTTGGTGTCGAGAACCAGCTCTGCGGGACCGTCCGTCCCGTTGATCAGGAGGTCGCCGTCGATCTCGACGTACGTCTCCTCGTTGGCGACCAGACGGAGCGTCCCGCCGTCGACGGTGGCGTCGCCGTCGACGAACGCGTCCCCGGTGATCGTCTTCGTGTCGTCGCCCGTCAGGGAGACGTCGTACGCGTCCGGGTTCGAGGGGCTGTCCTCGTCGAACGCGGCGTTTCGGTCGGCGATCTCCGCGCTCAGGTCACGGATGGGGGTGATCGTCGCCTCCTCGATGATCTCGCCGGTCACGTTGATGTCGCCCGCGCTGTCTATCGCGTTCCGGTTCGGCGTCAGCCACCCGCTCGTCAGGAGATCGCCGCGGATGACGATCTCCTCGAGCTGTCCGGTTTGCGTCCCGTCGATGTCTTCCACCGTGTGCACCTGGATCCCCTCGTGTGCGCTTTCGGCAGGTGGACCCACACTGGAGTCGTACGACTCCGCGAACAGTCGGTTCACCTCGCCGATCACGAACGTGCTCCGGGTGTTCATCCCGACCACCGAGTCGCTCACCTCCGAGCCGTCGATCCGCGTCGGGAGCGAGACCTCCACCCTGTCGCCGTCGAGTCGTTCGACGTCGGCGTCGGTTCGGTCCTCGAAGAACCGCCCCCACGCCTCGTGGTACTCGCTTTCGACCGTGATCGTGACGTTGCCGCCGACGAGCGGGTTCCCCGATTCGGCGGTCGGGAACGAACGTTCCGGCTCGCCCGCGGCCGTCAACAGGAGGTTCTCGCCGACGTGCCCGTCGCCGGCCACGGTGACGAGCGGGAGCGTCAGCGTCTCGCCGCGGTAGTGGAACTCGGGTGGCGACACCATCTCGGACCGCTCGCCGTCACTGCGCCACACCCCGCCGCCCTGGTACGCGACGGTCGTGCCGTCGTGTTCGTACACGACCGTGTTCAGGTTCGCCTCGATGGGCTCGGGATCGTCGGCGTCGTCGAACTCGATCTCGATCCGCATGGTCCCGTCGTCGGTGACGGAGACGCCGCCGTCGGTCCCGAGCCGCACCTGCTGGCTCGTCGAGTCACCGTGTGCGACGAGGCTCGCCTTCGAGTCGACCTGCGTCATCGCGGCCTCGGCCTTCCGAAGCTCCGCCGCCGACTGCGAGTCCTCGAGCGCGACCGACCCGATCGCGACCGTGGAGCCGACGACAAGGACCGTCATCCCCAACAGGAGCACGACCCCGATCACTTCGCTTTGGCCGCGCGACGCTCCGAACATGCTGGGGGGTTCGATCCGGACCCGCTTAGTCGTTGAGACTCGATTCTCACGACCGATATCGCGTGCGCGCTCGCGAACGACGAAACCGAGGGTGTAGTCGACGGCAGCCAGGCGTTAGTTCCCGTCGACGACGACCGGCGTACCCGTGACGTGGAGGTACGTCACCCGCGGGACGTCCGCGCCGAACACCGGGTCCATCCCACCCAGTGCGGTGTCGAAGTGGATCGTCCCCCCGGACTGGAGCGTCGTCTGCCCACCGACGACTGCCCCGTACACCGCGCCGCCGGACCGGACGTCGACGGTCCCCGAGCCGGTCGTCCCCGACGGCGCGTACAGGACGCCCGTGAACGACCCGCCGTTGACGGCGATGTCGGCGTCGCGGGTCCCGTACACCCACATTCGGGAGGCGACGTCGCCCTCGACGGTCACCTCGCCGCTACCGATCGCGACGTCGCGCGCGACGAACGCCCGAACGCGTCCGCCCTCGCCGACCACCTCCACCGTCTCGCCGGAGAGGTCGAGGGTCCCGTCCACGCCGAGTCGGACGTCGCCGTCCGACACGTCGAGTCGGAGCGTCCGCCCGTCGAGGTCGACGTCGTCGAGGTAGTACTCGCCGGCGGACAGCGTGATCGCGTCGGGGTGCTCGGCGGTGCTCGCGAACGTCGTCCCGTCGATGGCGTCGGCCGCTTCGTTGTCGTTGGCGGCCGCGAGCGACGACAGTTCGGTTCGGACGAGCGGATCGATCGGGGAGACGGACGCCACGCTCGCGTTCGGCGCGCTCCATCCCGTCACCTCCGCGTTACCGCCGAGATCGATCGAGTCGCCGTAGGAGGCGTTCCCGTGAACGGTCGAGCCGGCCATATCGATCGATCCCCCCGCCACCGCGTCGCCGTACACCGCTGCGCCGCCGCGGAGGCGGAGGTCACCGGCCGCGACCACGCGGCCGCGATCGCTCCGGGCGTCCGGGTCCGAGTACGGTCCCACGGAAGAGTTGTAGCTGTCCGTGAACGCGGATCCGCCGGCCCCGCTGATCTCGAACCGTCCCGTCGCGGTTCCGATCGCGGCGTCGCCGAGCCGACGGTCCGGGTCGTCCGTCGCGAGCAGGAGCGTGACGCGGTCGGCGGTGTGGTCGTAGCGCACCGTTCCCCCCGTTCGGCTCTCGAAGAAGCGCCCCCACGCCTCGTAGTAGTCGCTCTCGACGGTGACGTGGACGGTGGCGGCCGACAGGGGGTTCCGTCGGTCGGGGTCGGTCGGATCGGGGTACACGAGCTCCGACGGACCGCCGCGAGTGACGACGGCGTTCCCGCCGGTCGCCGATCCGCCCTCGACCAGCGGAACCGGCATCGTGAACGTCGTGCCGCGGTAGTGGACCGGCGGCGGAGAGACCATCCAACTCCGGTCGCCGTCGGCCCGCCAGACGCCCCCGCCCTCGTAGGCGACCGCGGAGTCACCGAGTCGGTAGGTGACGCCGCCGAGCGGGCGGTCGATCAGCGTCTCCTCGACGGAGCCGTTCGCCTCGTCGCGAAGCTCGATCAGGAGTCGCCCCTGATCGGGATCGATCGCCGTCGATCCGCGGCTGCTCCGCGGAAGCGACACCGCCCGCGACTCGGAGCTCCCCGAGCTCACGAGTGCCGCCTTCGAGGCGAAACTCGTCAGCGACGTCTCCGCGCCCCGCAGGTCGGCGTCCGCCTGGCGATCGCTCAACACGACGGCACCGACCACGACCGTCGCGGTCACGACTAGCAGCGAAAGCCCCAGTATGAGCACCGTACCGACGAGATCCGACTGCGCACGATCGGACCTGTGTGGTCGGTACGATCGGGTCATCGTCCGAACGTAGGCCCGCGATCGTATATAAGGTGGCGTGCGGGAGCCACTCAGTGTTCCGGAGACATCGCGTGTCTAAGAGATACCCAGTATCCTGGAGACGTCGAGTGTCCAAGAGACGCTCCGGCGAGGACCCGATGGAGACGCTCGGACGCCGCACGACCGCGATCGATCATCGGTCGTCCGTGCCGTCCGTGCCGTCCGTGTCGTCCGCGCGGAACCGAACCCGGATCCCGCTCGGATCGTGGGTCTCGAACGCGTCGGAATCGCCGTCGACGGCCTCGACCGCCGCGTCCGACCGGCCGAGTCGCTCCCGGACGTCCGCGAGCGCGTTCGGCGGGAGCACCAGCTCGTACCACGCGATCCCGAGTCCGCCGCCCGCCGGATCGCGGCGTCGGTTCCAGACGTTCACGCCGACATGGTGATGGTAGTCGCCCGCGGCGAGAAACGTCGCGTCCGAACCGAACTCCTGGCGTATCCGGAGACCGACGAGGTCGGTATAAAAGGAACGCTCGGCGTCGAGATCGGTCGCCTCGAGGTGAACGTGCCCGACGTCGGTGCCGTCGGGGAGGCCGTCCGCGGCCTCGCCGGAGCGATCGGCGGGGTCGCTTTCGGTCCCGTCGGCGTCGCTCGCGGCCGCTCGAACGGCTTCGCGATCGAGCGGCAGCGTGTCCATCGCGACGCGGCCGTCGGGGGCGTCCGGCCACGCAGACCGCGGCCGGTCCCGATACACCTCGACGCCGTTTCCCTCCGGGTCGCGAGCGTACAGCGCCTCGCTCACGAGGTGGTCGGACGCCCCGGTGAGCCGCCACCGGGACTCGAACCGGTCCAGCGCGCGCCCGAGCGCCGCGCGCGACGGCACGCGGACGGCGACGTGGAACAGCCCGGCCTCGTGTTCCCCCCGATCGGGGGCGTCCGGCGCGTCGATCAGCGTGAGCAATGGGGTATCGCCCACGCCGAGCACAACGGAGT
This sequence comes from Halorubrum rarum, assembly GCF_048380895.1. Classification (NCBI taxonomy): domain Archaea; kingdom Methanobacteriati; phylum Methanobacteriota; class Halobacteria; order Halobacteriales; family Haloferacaceae; genus Halorubrum; species Halorubrum rarum. The sequence goes on from NZ_JBLWMN010000009.1 coordinate 113,823, forward strand.
CGTCCGCGCGTTCCAGCACGGCGAGCCCGACGACGTCGACGTAAAAGGAGACGACGCGGTCGAGGTCCGCGACTCGCAGCGCGACGCGTCCGACACGCGTCGATCCGGGGAGTTCGGCGGTCATGCCGAGCCGGAGGTGCTCGATCCGCTTAAAAGCACGTCGAGGCGATCGCCGATCCGCTCGCTCGTCGCGTCGGAGAGGCCGTGGCCGTCTCCCCCGTCGACACGGAGGTCGACCGCTGCACCTCCCGCCCCGAGCACCGCAGCGGTCGCACGGACGCGTTCGACCGGTACGTACGGGTCGCGTTCGCTCGACGCGAGTTCGACGGGCGTCCCCGAGAGATCGCCCTCGACGGTCGACGCCGCCACGGTCGATCCGGGGAGCGCGGCCGAGACGAGGAACGCGCCGCCGAACCGCCGGGGTCGACGCCGGAGGAACTCGCCGGCCACGCAGCCCCCCTGCGAGACCCCGACGAGAACGACGCGTTCCGGGCCGATCCCGATCTCCGCCGCCGCGTCGACCGCGTCGGCGACGCTGTCGATCGCGGACGTCAACGCGGGCTCGTTCGCCGACCGAGGAGCGTCGTGTGCGGCGGGAAACCACACCGACCGGCGCGCGTTCGGTGCAAGCAGCGTCGCTCCCGATCGGGTGAACCCGTCGGCGAGCCGGACGATCCCCTCGGCGGTCCCGCCGCGGCCGTGGAGGAGGACGACCGCGACCTCGGCGGCGGCGGCCGGCGCACCGGCGATCACCGGTTCGGCGTCCGCGTGCGGGCCATCGGTCCCGGAATACGCTCGAGTCATTCCTCCGTGACCTCCGTCGATCCGGGGAGCTCGATCCGCGGCAGATGGTCCTCGATCAGCGAGCGTCTGTCAGCGAACCGGGGCGGGAGAGACAGCTCCGTCGCGTGTCCGTCGACGTCGGAGTCCGCGAGCCCGTCGCTCGCCGGTCCGTCGGGGGTCGGGGCCTCGGTGGCGAGTTCCACGAGGAGGCCGCCGGGGCCCCGAACGTACAGCGAGTGGAAGAAGTGTCGGTCCTTCACCCGAGAGACGTCGACGCCGCGCTCGCGGAACAGCCGATGCCAGTCGAGCAGCGCGTCACGGTCGGGGACGCGAACGGCGACGTGGTGGAGCGTTCCGGGGCCCTCGCGGACGTAGGCACCGTCCCGATCGAGAAGGTCGACGACGGTCGCTCGGTCGCCCGGCGCGCGGTAGCGGATCCGCTCACCGGACTCGGCGGCGTAGTCGAACCCGAGCGTGTCGAGGACGCTCGCAGCCCCGTACGGGTCCGTCGGGAGCGCCGTCACCCCGTACAGTCCGCGGACCGCGACCGAGTCTCCCGAGCGATCGCAGTCGGGCGCTCCGGGACCGCCGGACGCGACCAGTTCGACCGTCGTGCCCGAGGGGTCAGCGGTGCGGAGCACGTCGTCGCCGAACCGGTCCTCGGGGTCGACGTCGCACACCGGATGTCCCCCATCCGAGAGGCGCTCGTGCCAGTCGGACAGCGATCCCGGAGGGACCGCGAACGCGACCGACTCGTAGCCGGGTCGGCCCGTCCGACCCGGGTCGCCCTGCGGGTCGGGAAAGACCGTGAACACCGACCCCGGACGCCCCGATCCCGTCCCGAAGTAGAGGTGGTGTTGCAGGACGTCCTCGTAGTTCACCGTCGTGTGCAGGAGCCGAAGCCCCAGCGTGCCGGCGTAGAAGTCGACGGCCGGCTGGCCGGCTCCGACGATCCCGGTGACGTGGTGAATACCCGGCGTGTCGGCGAGCATACCCCGTATGGATCGGCAACGGGGAAAGCGATGACGGGGAAAGCGATGGCGGGGAAAGCGATGGCGGGGAAAGCGATGACGGGGAAAGCGATGACGGGGCGGTCTCCTCGGTTCTCCAGTTCCCCACCGATCTCGGTCTTCCCGATCACACCGCACCGAAGAGGACGACGAGGAGGATCAGGACGCCCACGGCGACGCCGGCGACCAGCTTCGGGTTTTCGAGCGGCTTACGGTAGACGGGCATCGCCGCGTACTCCCCGGCGAACGCCTCGCGGTTCGCCTCGTCGTAGAAGTGTTTCGTCGCGAGGAAGAACTCGCCCGTGGTCGAACAGCCCGTACACACCGGCTCCCCGACGAGTCGCTCCTCGCGGACGTGGTCCGCACAGTTGAGGCTCCCACAGTTGTCACAGTGCGTGATCGTCACGTCGGCCCGTCCGCCTCCCGCGTCGCTTCCGCGGTCACAGTGAACGCACGTTCCGAACTCGTCTGCAACCGTGAGCCGCTCGTCGCCGTTCGTCACGAACGCGTGGCCGTACTCGTACTCGCCGAGCCGCGTCGTCGTCGTCGCCTGCGGGAGGAACACCGGCTCGACGCCGGTGACACGCACGTCCGATTTCGTGGGCGTACACGTCCGCTCGTAGGTGACGTTGTTGTCACCGGTGTACGTCACCGTGCGCTCGTACCGGTCGCGCTGGCGGTCGACCACCCAGTCGACGTACTCCGATTCCGTGCGGCCGAACCGACCGAACTCGACGGCCGCGAAGCGCTCGTCGACCGCCTCGTCGCCGTCCGGGATCGGTACCGCTCGGTCGATGCCGGCATCGATCAGTCGGGCGGCGTCCGACCGGAGCAGAGCCGGCCCGTCTCGGTCCGCGGAGATGGCCAGCCGCTCCCGGTCGGACACCGAGTGGATCACGCCGACGGACGTCTCGAACGTCGCGTCGACCGCGGTGTCGACGAGGAGCGTCGGGGAGAACGCGAGCGTCGCGTCCGGCACCGGGAGCTCGGACGACGACAGGTTCTCGACGGTCGCCGCCGCGGCGTCTCGCTCGGCGGTCACGGTCTCGACGTCGGTCGGCGGCGGGAGCGTCTCCTCGCACAGCACCTCGATCCGGCCGCTGTACAGGTCCATCCCGATCTCCTCGCCGATCTCGCGGAGCCGTCGCCCGTCGAGGAGATCGATGTCGATGTCGTCCGGCGCGTCCGACACCCGCTTCGCGTACTCCTGGGCCGGCGCGGTGAACCGTCCCGTGGTCGCGACCACACCGCGGCAGGGGCCGTCGTAGTCGTACGTAGTGACCGCGGAGTGGAGCTTCTGGACGACCGGCCGGCCCACCGCGTCCGTGTGTTTGCACTCGACGACGACGCCGACCGGTTCGCCCGGCCCCGAGTCGTCGATCATCGTCACGTCGCGTCCCTCGTCGGCGGTCCGAACCGCCTGCCGGACGTCTCGGTAGCCCTGATGGCGGAACACGTCCACCATCACCGCCTCGAACTCGAATCCGGAGAGGTCGTCGAGTACGGTCGCCACGCCCGCAGGTGTCTCGCACCGACCAAAACCGTTGCGGTGGTCCGATCGACGGGAGGCATGGGTCGGGAGAGCCCGCGGACCCGGTGGCACTGGAGACCCGCCGCGCCGGACGGTCCTCGAACCGTCGACGCGTCGACGGAGCGTCGGACGGCTCTCGGTAAAGCGTCGGTGATCGGACCGTTTTCGTCGGTGTTACGCCGGCCACAATAGCTTTGGGTGTGTACCGTGATACCTGTTCTATGAGCATTAACGCAGGCGGGGATGCGACCTTTCGGATCCCGAACGAGGAACCGGTCGCGGCGGAGTGCGCGAGCGCGACGTGTGAGGTGTCGTCCGCGCTGACGGAGCCCGCCGTGGTCGGCGTCGTCGCACTCCTCGGACTGGTGGCGTTCGTCGCGTTCGCGTACGTCCGCGACGCGAAGGAGTGTTGTCGGGAGGAACGGCGGCGCGTCGTCGACGAGCGTGACGCCTTCGAGGAGTTCGCCGACCGGATCGAGACGCTCGATCCGACGCCGATGGACGCGACGACGGCCGCGATCGACGGACCGGTCGTCGGCGTCCAACGGGGAAGCGGGTTCGCCACACCGGGTGACGTCCGGTTGCGTCGGGTCGTCGACGCCTACACGGAAACGGTGGTCTCGCTGCCGCACTACCGCGAGGAGTACGACGAGACCGTCGCAGAGAGTCTCGCCGCCGAGCTGGGCCCGGACGCGACCTCGACGGTGTTACGCGGCGGAACGCTCTCACCTGAGCTCCAGTCGACGATCGTCGCCCGAAGCCGACGGGCGGTCAGCTCTCGGGAGTCGTTGGCCGACGCGATCGACGCCGAACTCGACGAACTCGACCACGCGGAGGCGAGGCTGACGGAGATCGATCGGAGCCGCAATCGACTCAGCGAACACCTCGACGGCGTCCCCACGGCGACGAAGACCGGCGCACGGATCGACGTCTGGGAGCGGTTGGAGGGTCTCGAATCGGCGTGCGACGACGCCGTGGAGAACCGACAGCAACACGTCCGGGATCCCCCGATGTCGATCGACATCGGAAGCGGGGACGACTCCCCGACGTTTTACGAGTACCTGTACGCCCCGCTCGAAGAGGTGACGTACCCGGTGCTCGCCGAGTTCTCCGAGCTTGCCGACCGGATTCGCGCGGACCGGGATCGACTCGCCCGACGGATCGCTCGCGGCTCCCGGTGAGGCAGTTCACCGAACCCTCCGCTCGTCGACCGTACGCTTAACCGCCGTCGCCGAGTCCTTCCGACGATGGCGTCCGATCCCGAACTCCCGCTGGCGACGGGGACGGTCTCGCTCGGTTCGCTCGATGACCCCCTGATCGTCGATCCGGGTCCCGACCTCCTCGAGGACGTCGTCACGGCGTTCGCCGAGACCGTTCCGACTATCGCTGCCCCCGATCTCGACGCGCTCTCGACCGGGGCGCGCTCGGACGGGACCCCGCTCGCTCCGCCGCCCGACCGTCCGAGCGTCGCCGTGCTCGCCGAGCGGGAGTCGCTCCTCGCGGTCACCGACGGGTTCCACGCCGCGAGTCGGGTGGCCGGACTCGTCGAGTCGGGTCTCCTCTCGGCACGGCTGCTCGACGAGCCGCAGCCGAACCCGATGCTGGCCGGTCGCGAGCGGGGAACGGTGCTCGTCGAAACCGACGCCGGTCGCTACCCGGTCGGTGCCGACCGGTCCGCACGGGACCGATACGCCGAGATCGTCGACGGCGCGGAGCCGTTCCGACTCACGACTCCGAGCCGACACCGGCTGTACGGCGGGTTCCACGCGCGCTGTTCCCCGACGGTCGCGGACGACGTGATCGCGACGCTCGACGTCGACCCCGATCCCGGCTCCGACGTCGTCGACCCGCGGGTCCGCGCGTACCTCGTCGGAGCCCGCCACGAGGTCCTCGATCACACCCTCCGTCGGGCGTGCGAGGACGCCGGACTCGGCAGCCCGTCGACGTTCACGGAGATCAAGCGGCGGCTCGTCGACGCCGGGCTCGTCGACACGGTACCGGTGAGCCAACCCGTCGGCAGGCCTCGAAAGCGACTCGTCGCGTGCGGTCCGTTGAGCGGGACGTCGGTTCCGGAGTCGGTGGCGGTCGCGCGCGACGCGTTCGGGGAGTGAGCCGTCGGTCGGTTCGGGTCTCTCCCGCTTCGGAGCTTCCGAGAGCCACACACCCAAGAGCCTCCGGTCGAAACGCTACGAGCATGTATCGACGCGACGCACGTGACACGAGCCTCGACGGGCTGTTGGCGGATCTCGCAACCGTCGACGGCGTGGTCCGAGCCGCGCCGGGACCGGACGGGTCGATCGCCTACGTGAAGAGCCGCGAGGACCGGACGGACCTGTGGCTGCTCGCCGACGGCGACGACCGCCGGCTCACCAGCGAGGGCGTCCTCGCGATGCGGTCCGGTCGAACGGACGCACAGTGGGTCGACTGGGGGCCCGACGGCGAGCGGATCGCGGTCGTCACCGGAGACGGCGACCTCGCGACCGTCGACGCCGACAGCGGTCGCGTCGAGGTCCTGACCGACTGGGACGACGGGATCTCCGGGCTCGCGTGGGGCGAGTCGGGGATCGCGGTCGTCACCGATCACTTCTCGCGGGCGAGCCTCGCGGTCGTCGACCCGGACGGCACCGGCATCGACGTGCGCGCCGACGACGAGTGGCTCTACGCGGACCCGCGCTGGGACGACGACGCGCTCGTCGCCGCGCGCTCGACCCACCGCCACTTCTTCGATCATCGGGCGAGCATCGTTCGCGTCGACGCCGACGGCGACGTCGAGACGCTCTTCGCCGAGTCGGGCGTCCGCGCGGCGTGCCCCCGCCCGCGGTCCGGAAGCGCCGCGGAGATCGCGTTCGTCCACGACGGAACGGGCTTCGACGCGGTGTACGCACTCGACCTCGACGACGCCGACGCCGATCCCGTCAGGATCCACGCGGTCGACGACGCCGAGGTCGCCGACCCGCGCTGGGACGCCGACGGCGACCGCCTCGCGGTGACGGTCACGCACGGCGGCCGAGCACACGTCCACGAGGTGGCTGTCGACGGTGCCGCGGTCGACGCGAACACGACCGTCCGCGAGGTCGCGACCGACGACGCCGTCCACACCGGCCCGCGGTGGGACGCCGACGGCGGCCGTCTCCTCGCGGTTCGGGACACGCCGACGGAACCGCCTGCCGTCGTCGACGTCGAGCGCGGCGAGCGACTCACGCCGTCGACGACCGCGGGGATGGCCGATCGGCTTCCGGAGCCCGAAGCGTTCACGTACGACGCCGGTGGACGGACGATCCACGCGATGGTTCACCCGCCCGCTTCGGACGCTGCACCGGACTCCGTCCCCCTGGTCGTCAAGCCGCACGGCGGGCCGACGACGTACGACGGGTTCGGCTTCGACCACCGGGCCGCGTACGTCGCGGCGCTCGGCTACGCGGTCGTCCGTCCGAACTACCGCGGCTCCGACGGATTCGGCCGCGCGTTCCGGATGGCGAACGACGGCGACTGGGGCGGCGGCGACCTCGACGACGTGATCGCGTCCGCGGACGCCACGGCGGCGCGGTACGAGGCGGTCGACGGCGACCGAGTCGGCGTCTTCGGCGGATCCGGCGGCGGGCTGATGACCGTCAACGCGCTCGGACGCTCCGACCGGTTCCGGTGTGGTGCCGCCTTCTACGGCGTGTACGACTACGAGCGGTTCGTCGACGACACCGACGACGTCGGGTGGCAGCTGATGAAACGCGAGCTCGGCAACCTCGTCGACGACCTCGACGGCTACCGAGAGGCGAGTCCGATCCGGACCGTCCCCGACATCGACGACCCGCTGGCGGTGCTTCACGGCGAGGACGACGTTCGGGTGCCGATCAGCCAGTCCGAACGCCTCGTCGAGGAACTGGAGCGACACGACGTGCGCCACGAGTTCCGGCGCTACGACGACGAGCCGCACGGGTTCCGGCGGCGCGACACCGTCGTCGACGCGTACACCCGCGTCGCGGACCTGTTCGCGAAGTACCTCCGCCACGACCCCGACGACGGCACCAGCCGGCCGTACGAGCCGCCGTCCGGATAGCGTCCGCCCGTCGGGACCGACCGGGTGACCCACCAGAAGGGCTAACACGCTGGTTCCGGATACTGGGACCATGGCCCTCCACGCCGTCCGAAACATCGAGGAAGCGTTCGTCGTCACCCGCGAGTTCCTGCTCCCGTTCGACGTTCGACGGTGGCTGAAGCTCGCGCTCGTCGTGTTCTTCGTCGGGAGCGGGCTCAGTTTTCCGTCGGTGCAGTTCAACGCGTCCGGGCCCGCGGACGGGGCCACCGAGAGCGAGCTCCCGTTCGCCGTCCCGACCGACGTCCTCCCGACCGACGTCGTGCTGATCGTCGTCGCGCTCGTCGTCGCGGGCGTCATCGCAGGCGTCCTGTTCGCGCTCGTCGGCGCGATCATGGAGTTCGTCCTGATCGAGTCGCTCCGGACCGGCGAGGTGTCGATCCGACGCTACTGGCGCGCGCGCTGGCGACAGGGACTCCGTCTGTTCGGCTTTCGGATCGCGATCGGGATACCGGCGCTCGCGACGTTCGTCGGCTGGCTCGCGTTGCTCTTCGTTCCGCTGTTCACCGGCCGTGCGCTCACCGTCCCGTTCGTGGCGTTCCTGCTGGCCGTCCCGATCCTGTTCGTCGTCGCACTCGTGTACGGAGTGGTGTCGGGGTTCACGACGGTGTTCGTCGTCCCCCTCATGATCCGAGACGACTCGGGCGTCCTCGCGGGGTGGCGACGGCTCTGGGCGTCGATCAGGACCGCGTGGAAACAGTACCTGGCGTACGCCGTGATCGGGTTCCTGTTGACGATCGCGGTCGGACTCGTCGCGTCGATCGCGGTCGGGTTCGTCGCGCTCGCCGTCTTCGTCCCCCTCCTCATCGTGGCCGGGGTCACGCACGTCGCCGTCTCGCTGTCGTCGACGATCGGCATCGTCGTCCTCGTCGGCCTCGCGCTCGTGTTCGGTACGACGATGATCGCCGTCTGGGCGCTCGCACAGGTACCGGTCGTGACGTATCTCCGATACTACGCGCTGCTCGTCCTCGGCGACATCGACGAGTCGTTCGATCTCGTCGCCGATCGTCCCGGTCGAACGACCGACACGGGACCGTCCGACACGGGACCGTCCGACACGGGACCGTCCGACACGGGACCATCCGACACGGGACCATCCGACACGGGACCATCCGACACGGGACCATCCGACACGGAACCATCCGACACGGAACCATCCGACACGGAACCGTCCGATTCAGACTAAGCTCGCGCCGTCGACGTCCGTACGGCCGTAGTCGACGTCGAGGAGGGTGAGGAGCGTCGGAGCCACGTCGAGGAGGTCGGCGTCCTCGATGGTGACGTCGGGGTGGTCGACGAACAGGCCGGCGTTCTCGAAGGTGTGCATTCCCGTCCGTGGGCCGTCGGGATCGAAGACGCCGTCATGCGATTTGAATCCCGCTTTGAGGTCGAATCCGTCGTTCGGGAGGGCGACGATGTCGGGTGCAATCTCGTCGTGGTCCCCGCGGAATACGGTCTCGCGCTCCACGACTCGATCGATGACCGGGTCCCCGTTTGGTCCCGTCATCGCCTTCAGTTCCGCCTTCAACTCCGCACGAACCGCGTCGTACTCGCTTTTCGGGACGCTTCCGCGCGGTTCGCGCCCCGCGAGGTTGACGTAGAACCGACCGGGAACCAGCGAGTACGCTCGCGTGTCGTCGTCGATGTCCGAAAGCGCCCCGTGATCGTCGGGGTCGTCGTACGAGAGCCACCCCTCGCGCTCGAGCCACTCGTTACAGTAGACGTCGTGTTCGAGGGTCGTGAACCCGTGTGCGGAGCCGACGACGAGGGTGACGTCGTCCGGGAGCGCGCGGTGGATCTCGCCGATGTACTCGTCGAGCGCCTCGTAGAACTCGTGGAACTCCTCGTGGTAGGGTCCCCGTTCGACGTGGTCGCGCCAGAGGAAGTGGTTGACCCGGTCCGGCGTCGAGAACACGCCGACGAACAGGTCCCAGTCGTCCCGCTCGACGTACCGCTGAAACGCCGCCGCACGGCGGTCGAGCGTCCGGTGTGCGTGCTCGAGGAACGCCGACTTGTCGGACTTGTGCCCGAGTTTCGCGTTGACGTCGAGGACGTACCCGGCGTCGTCGAGGTACGACCGAAGCTCCTCCGGATGCGACGCCTTGTCGACGTCCGGCGAGAGGTAGCCGGACACCATCCGCTGGACGTTCCGCTGTGGCGGGAAGGTGACGGGGACGTTCATCACCGTCGCGTCGAGACCCGCCTTCGTCGCCCGGTCCCAGATCCGGGTCGACTGCACGTCTCGACCCATCGGAACGTACGTGTCGTACGACCCGATCTCGCGGTCCTGAAACCCGTATACGCCCGTTTCTCCCGGATTCAGGCCGCTGGTGAGGACGGGCCAGCAGGCGCTGGACTCCGGGGGGGTGATGCTGTCGATCGCCCCGCTGGACCCCTCGTCCGCGATCGCCGTGAGCGAGGGGAACGTCTCCGGGTTGTCGTCGACGAGGTCGTACGGGACGCCGTCGACCCCGATGAAGACGACCCGTGGAGTGTCTCCTCCTCGCAACCGGTCGAATAGGCCCATACACTCCCTTTCCATGGTAGAGCCCAAAAGGGTTGACATCCACCTCCCCGAAATCGGCTTAGACTGAGTCGGGTAGTCTTTTGCGTGCGGCTCGCGAGGTGTCGGCATGGAGACGCGACGAACCTACCTCGTCGACGCGTTCACGGAAGAGCCGCTCGCCGGCAACGTCGCCGGCGTGGTGCCGGACGCCGAGGGACTGAGCGACGAGCGGATGGAGCGCGTCGCGGCAGAGCTCGGCGCGTCGGAGACGGCGTTTCTGACCGAGGTCCCCGAGGGGATCGACGCCGACCGCCGCGTCCGCTATTTCACCCCGACGACCGAGGTCGACCTCTGTGGTCACGCCACGATCGCGAGCTACGCCGCCCTCTTCGCGGACGGCGTCGTCGACGCCGGCGACGACGTGTTGCGGACGAACGTCGGCGACCTGACGGTCACCGTCGCCGACGGGGGAACCGTCTGGATGCGTCAGGACTCGCCGACGGTCCGTCCGGTCGAGATCGACTACGACCGACTCGGCGGGGCGCTCGGGATCGACGACGCGGCGCTCCGGGACGTGGGCGCTGATCTCCCCGTCGCGGTCGCGTCGACCGGGCTCGCGTTCCTGATCGTCCCCGTCAACTTCCTCGAACGGCTCGGCGAGGCGGACCCCGACATGGACGCGGTCGAGGCGCTCTCCGAGGAGTTCGACGTCGCCGGCGTGTACGCGTTCACCTTCGACGCGCTCGACGCGGGGTCGACGCTCCACGGTCGCGCGTTCGTGCCGGCGGTCGGCGTTCCGGAGGACCCCGCCACCGGGACCGCGAGCGGCGCGTGTGCCGCCTACCTCGCCGACGTCGCTGCGTTCGACGGCGAGTTCCCCGAGGAGCTCAGGCTCGAACAGGGCCACTTCGTCGACCGGCCGGGACTGGTGCGGGTCCGGATCGACGGCGACGAGGTCCGAGTCGGCGGGGAGGCCGTCGTCTCGGTGACGGGCGAGATGCGGGTGCCCGACGGAGCGGACGACGAGATCATCGAGGCGTGACCGCGAGTCGACCCCCCGTCGGCGTCCGGACCGGCCGGCTCACGACTCGGCTCGGAGCGCCCGCCAGGACCACACGAACCGCTGCAGCGCGGTGACGTGTGTGAACACGGCGAGAACGACGACCGCCCAGTCGACGAGATCGAGCCCGTAGAGGAGCGCCGGGTTCGAGACGGCGGCGACCCCACAGACGACGCCGACGAGCACGAGGATGTCGGCGCGACCCAACAGCCCGCCGTATATCCGACCGAGCCCCAGCGCGTCGCCTTGCGTCCCGAGGTACGCGGTGAGGAGCACGCCCGTGAGCGCGACCATGCCGAGCACGTACTGGTCGGCTCCGATCGCGAGCCCGCCGAGGATCAGTACGTCGCCGTACCGGTCGAGGACGTGGTCGAGGAAGTCGCCGGCGGCGGTGGCGGTGTCCGTCGCCCGCGCGACCGCACCGTCCAGCACGTCGAGAAAGCCCGTAAACAGGACGAGCGCGGACGCGAGGAGGTACCACGACTGATCGGAGCCGGCGACGACGAGCGCGGAGCCGGCGGCCGCACCCGTGAACACCGACGTGACCGTGATCGCGTTCGCGGAGATCCCGAGCCGGTCGGCGGCGGCGACGAACGGTGCGATCGCCCTGCTCGCGAGCGGACGCAGCCTGTCCAGCGTCATTCGAGCACCCTCCGTTCGCCGGTCGAGGCCATTCGTGTGCGACCGTTTCCCCGCTCGACATATAAGTCGACGTGATCACGACGTCCGTGGCGACCGATCGCGACCCCCGTCGATCCAGTCGCGACCGTCGGACGGGTGATACGGCGACCCGCGCGACGAACGAAAAGAGTTGTATCGCCGCGTGTGTATCGACTCCGCATGTCGCAGTCCCGGCTCCCGGAACGCCTCCGGTCGGCCGACGGGCGAACGTGTCTCGCCGTGGCGGCGGTGTCGCTCGTCGGACTCGCCGTGCGCCTCTTCGATCTGGGCGGCCGAACGTTCCACTGGGACGAGGGTCGGGTCGGCTATTGGACGCTCCGATACGTCGACAGCGGGGAGTTCGCCTACGCGCCGATCATCCACGGTCCGTTTCTCCGGATCGTCAACGCGACCGTGTTCGACCTCGTGCCGCCGACCGACGGGAGCGCCCGGTTCGTCGTCGCGCTGGTCGGCGGCCTCCTCCCGCTGTCGGCGTGGCTGTTCCGCGAGCACCTCGACCGCGCGGAGGTGATCGCGCTCGCCGCGCTGCTCGCCGCGAACCCCCTGCTCGTCTACTACTCGCGGTTCATGCGCAACGACGTGCTCGTCGGCGGGTTCGCCCTGATCGCGCTCGGGTTCGCGGTCCGCGCACTCGACACCCGGCGCGTGCGATACCTGTATCCGGGAGCCGCGTTCCTCGCGCTGTCGCTCTCGACGAAGGCGAACACGGTCCTCTATCTCCTCTGTTTCGCCGGTGCCGCCGCGCTGATCGCGGACCACCGACTCGTCCGCCGGGTCCGATCCGGCGAGTCCGTCGGGAGCGTCCTCCGATCGTGGCGCTCGACCGTTCGTGGCGTCGCCCGCGAGGCCGCCGGCAGCCGGTCGCCCGTCGTCGCGCTCCCCGCACACGCGCTCGGCGTGTCGGCGACGTTCCTCGCGGTCGTCGTGTTCTTTTATGCACCGCGGCCCCTCCTGCACGCGGCGGTCGAGACGCCGTCGCTGTGGCCGACCGTCGTTCACGAGGCGACGGTCGGGTCCGCCCGCGAACTGGTCGATCTGTGGATCGCCGGCGACATGCAGGACAACCCGTATCTCGAATATCTCGGGCACGAACTGGAGACGCTGGCGTACGGTGCGGCCGTCGTCTGTGTGTTCGCCGTCGTCGGATTCGTCGTCGACGGCTACGGGAACGGAACCGCCGGCAACCCGAGCGGTCACGGGGGCGACGGCATCGGGGGGGTCCCCGCGGGCCGGTCCCGCGCGTTCGTCGCGTTCGCGAGCTACTGGGCGCTGGCGAGCCTCCTCGGGTACCCGGCCGCCACCGACATCAACGCGCCGTGGTCGGCGGTCCACATCGTGATCCCGCTGACGGTTCCCGCGGCGGTCGGCCTCGTGTACGTCGCTCGCGAGGGAGTCGCCGCCGTCGAGGTTCCGGACGGCGTCCGGCCTCGTGAGCGGCTCGCCGCCGTGACGATACCGGACCGGCGAACCGCGCTGCTGGCGGCGGTCGTACTGCTGGTGGCGAGCGCGGGGATGGTCGCGCCGACGGCGACGTACTGGAACTCCGCGAACCCCGAACACACGGAGCTGGTTCAGTGGTCACAGCCGCACAACGACCTCCGCGACTCGCTCGACGACGCCGAGGCGGCGATCGCCGCGACGGACCGCGACGTCGACGTGCTGTACGTCGGCGCGAACATCGGTGACCGCGACGAGGCGTTCTACGTCGCCAACGAGTCGCTCGCGGACGACAAAGGCGCGCCCGGCGGGTGGTACGACCGGCTCCCGCTCCCCTGGTACTTCGAGCGATCGGGCGCGACCGTCGACAGCGTCCCGAGCGACGCGGACCGCGCCGAGGCGCTCGCGGACCCGCCGACCGTCGTCGTCGTTCCGGCCGCCAACCGGTCGGAGGTCGACCCGTACCTCGACGACTACGTCGCCCGCGAGCACGGCCTCAGACTGTGGTCGTTCCCGGTCGTCGTCTACGTCGAGGAGGACGCCCTGGGGGCCGCGGAACGGGAGCGACAGTAGTCGACCACCGACCGAGCGGAGGGTTCCGGACCGGGCGAACGCCTCCTGGACCGGGCGAACGCCTCCTGGACCGGGCGAACGGCTCCCGGATCGGGCGAACGGCTCCCGGATCGGGCGAACGGCTCCCGGACTCGGCGGTCCGGGGCCGTTCGATCCCTCGACTCACGCCGACACGCCGCGCCGTCGGAGCTCGTCGCGGATCGCCGCCCGCTTGACCAGCGCGAAGCCGACGCAGATGAGCAGGAAGCCGACGACCGTCGAGAGCGTCAGTCCCTCGTTTAAGAACACCCAGCCGGAGAGCGCGGCGAACACCGGTGCGACGTAGGAGACGAGGTTGATCTCGATCGGGCCGAGTCGCTCGAGCAGATCGAAGTAGATGAGAAACCCGACCGCGCTCGCCGCGATCGACAGGTACGCCAGCGCGAGCAGCGCCTCCGTCGTCCAAACGATCTCGCCCATCGATTCGCCCAGCCCGAGCGCGACGACGTGCATGATCACCGCGCCGAGGGCCATCGACCACGCCTCCATCGTCTCGATGGGTAACTCGGCGTCGACGGCGCGCGTGAGCACGGCACCGAGCCCGAACGCCGTGGCTGCGAGGAACACGAGGAACTTCGCGACGGTGCCGTCGCCAGTGAGGTTCGCCGGGTCCGGCGCGGCCAGCACGACCGCGCCGACGAGTCCGACGACCAGCCCGACGACGCCGATCGCGGTGAGTCGCTCCGAGGGGAGGAGCGCCCGCGCGAACACCGTGGTCAACACGGGCGAGAGACTCACGATAACGGCGGCGATCGCGCTCGTCACCGCCGGATCGCTCTCGCCGACGAAGAGGAACACGTGATACGCGGCGATGAGGAGGGTCGCGCCGATCGCGACGAGCGTCCACTCGCCCCGGCCGCGGGGAACGGGGTCGTCGACGACGTACCACGCGTACGCCATCATGATCACGGCGGCGACGTCGTAGCGGAGCGCCGCGAACAACACCGGCGGGAAGTACGCCAAGCCGGCGTTGATCGCCATGAACGCGGATCCCCAGACGGCGGCGAGAACGAGAAACAGCGCCAGGTTCCGGTAACGGAGCACGGGGACACTCGCTCGGGAGCGAGCCAAAAGCTTCCGAAACCGGTCGATGTCACGTCGGGCGTCGGACAGTGGTCGCGACCGCATCGGTCACGTCGGGCGACGGCGGCGGCGGAGGCCTACCGGATCGTGTAGCGGTCGTCCTCGCGGCGAGCGACGCCGACGTCGGAGAGCTGTTGTAACGCGTCGGCGACGGCGTCCTCGGGTGCGCCGACCTCCTCGGCGACCGCGCTCGGGGTCCCGTCCGTCTCGACGAGCGCCGCGAGGATCGCGGCGAAAAAGCGGCTGTCCGCCTCCGTCCCGAGTCGCTCGTCGATCGCTGCGAGCGTGTCCTCGACGCGCCCGTGGACCCACCGCTGGGCCAAGGAGAGCTCGCGGTCGAGCTCCTGGAGTCGGCCGTACTCGACCGCCAGGTCGGCGACGTCGCCGGACGGGTCCGGCTCAGAACGGGACGGGGCGTCGATCGAGAGGTGGGGACACCGGCCCGACATGTCGAGACTGCTCTTGGCGGGGTAGGCGCTCTTCGCGCCGAACCCGTACGGCGAGACGCTCACCTCCAGCCGGAGGCTCCGCGTGATGTGGAAGTACTTCCGGCGCTGATCGTCGGTCGTCGACTCGATGAGGCCGGCCTCCTCCAGCTTCCGTAGGTGGTCGATCACCGCCTTCGGGCTCACGCCGAGGTACTCCGAGATCTCCGTCACGTAGCAGGGTTTATATGCCAGCAGTCGGAGGATGCGCCGCCGGTTCTCGTTGCCCAAGAGATCCAGCAGTACCGCGGAGTCCATTAACGTATAGTTAGCCTCGAGTACGTAAAAGGCTGACTTCCCGTGATCGGGCGACGGCGGGGCGCACCGAGCGGCGTCTACGCCCGAAGCGAAGAGTAGTTACGCCGGGGACGGGTGGATGAGGTATGCGTACGGCGCTCATCGTTCTCGACGGCTGGGGGCTCGGCGACCACGACCGACTCGACGCGGTGAAAGCCGCCGACACCCCGACCTTCGACGACGCGGCCGACCGCGGCGCGTACGGACGGCTCGTCGTCCACGGCAGGCGCGTCGGGCTCCCGGCGGGGCAGATGGGGAACTCGGAAGTCGGTCACTTACACATCGGCGCTGGCCGGGTCGTCAAGCAGGCGTACACCCGGATCACAGACACGCTCGCCGCGGGGTCGTTCACCGACAACGCCGCCATCGCCTCGGCGTTCGAGCACGCCGACGACACCGGCGGTCGCGTCCACTTCATGGGGCTCGTCTCCGACGGTGGCGTCCACTCCGACGTCGCACACCTCGAAGCGCTGATCGACGCGGCCGCCGAGGCAGGCGTGCCGGCGACGACCCACGCGTTCACGGACGGTCGGGACACTGCCCCGACGATCGCCGACGGCTTTCTCGCGGACGTGACCGCCCACGCTGACGAGCGCGGAACCGGCCACGTCGCGACGGTCATCGGCCGATATCTGGCGATGGACCGCGACGAGAACTGGGATCGGACGAGGCGAGCGTACGACGCCATCGTCGAGCGCGACGCGCCCCACGAGGCCGCGACGGCTGCGGCCGCGGCCGCGGAGGCGCACGCCCGCGGCGAGACGGACGAGTTCATCGAGCCGACGCTCGTCGAGGGTGGGCACGCGCTCGAGGACGGCGACGCCGTCGTCTTCTTCAACTTCCGGGCGGACCGCGCGCGACAGCTCGTCCGCATGCTCACCGGGACGCAGCCGGAGTGGGCGGTCGATCTCGACGCGCCCGACGTCCGTCTCGTGACGATGACCGAGTACGACGAGACGTACGAGTTCGACGTGGCGTTCCCGCCGGAGATTCCGGTCAACACGCTCGGCGAGGTCGCCTCGAACGCGGGGCTCACGCAGCTCCGGATCGCGGAGTCGGAGAAGTACCCGCACGTCACCTACTTCCTCAACGGCGGTCGCGAGGTGCGGTTCCCCGGCGAGCGCCGCGAGATCGTGAAGAGCCCGGACGTGCCCACGTACGACCTGCAACCCGAGATGTCGGCACCGGAGCTCACCGACACCGCGATCGACACGATCGGGAGCGACGACCCGGACCTGATGGTCCTCAACTACGCGAACCCGGACATGGTCGGACACACCGGCGACTTCGACGCCGCCGTCGCCGCGGTCGAGGCGGTCGACGAACAGCTCGGTCGCCTGCTCGATGCGGTCGCGACCGCGGGCGGTCACGCCGTCGTCACCGCCGACCACGGCAACGCCGACGACATGGGGACGCCGGACGATCCGCACACCGCTCACACGTACAACCCGGTCCCGTTCGTGTACCTGACGCCCGCCGGCGACGACGGCGGACGGTCGGTCCGCGACGACGGCTCGCTGTGTGACGTCGCGCCGACGCTGCTGGAGCTCATGGAGCTCGACCAGCCCGCGGAGATGACCGGCAAGAGTCTCCTCCTGTGACTCGCGACGCTCCGACCGTAGCGATCCCGTAGATGGCCGTCGACGGCCTGCGGACGGACCGGAACGTCGAACACGTGATCGTGACGCTCGACTGAGAGGCGTTCGACTGAGAGGCGTTCGACTAAGAGACGCTCGACTAAGAGACGCTCGACTAAGAGACGCTCGACTAAGAGACGCTCGACTAAGAGACGCTCGACTAAGAGACGCTCGACTAAGAGACGCTCGACTAAGAGACGCTCACCGATCGATGCGAGACCGCGTGTGATTGACACAATGCGGAAAAATAAATTCATAATATAGGAACTATAGTTTGTACGTAACAATATTTAAGTGAGCTGCGATCGAACATTGCGTCGTAATGAGTACCCAGAAACACGCCCGTCAGCAGTACGGCGACGTCCACGAGAGCGAGGCGATCCGCATTCCCGAAGAGAAGGCAGAGCAGCTCGTCGACGCGCTCAACACGGACCTCGCGGCGACGTACGTGCTGTATCACCAGATCAAAAAGCACCACTGGCTCGTCGAGGGTGCGGAGTTCCTCGGCATCCACGAGTACCTCGGCGAGGTCGCGGCCGACCTGGAGGCGGGTGCAGACGTCATCGCGGAGCGCGCGCAGGCGCTCGGCGGCGTCCCGCTCTCGGGCGGTGCGAACTTCGAGGAGCATGCCCCCGTAACTCCGGAGGACACGGACGCGTACGACATCCGGACGTCCCTGGAGAACGACCTGGAGATGTTCGGCGACGTGATCGAGTCGCTCCGCGAGCACATCCAGCTCGCGAACAGCCTCGGCGACTACACCACCGAGGAGCAGCTCCGCGAGATCCTCGAAACCGTCGAGGAACACGGCCACCACATCGAGCACTACCTCGAGGACGACACGCTCGTCCAGTTCGAGTAGTCGACGCCGCTGACCGACCGGCTCTCCGCTCTCGCGTTCCGTTTGATCGACTCCGTTGAAACCCTCAGTAGCTGGTACGTGTTGCTCCGATTGCGGTCAATACAAGGATTCGGCTTTGAAACCCTTGCTGAGAAACATGGCGAGTGATTACCGGGAGGTAAGATGGATGCCCTCCCGAAATCACGTCTTCTCCGGTTTGTTGAGCGTGCAATGGTGCTGGCTCGACGTGCTGTTACGCGGTTCTCAACCCGATATTCACGGAAGCGATTTACGGAGAATCAAGGAGAAAGCCTCGCGCTTTAGCGCGGGGATGAATCCGACACTCCCCTTTAGAGTCCACCGTCCGATGGCACGGCTGGATATTCCGCGCTGCTCCAATCCAAGCCT